>DATIBR010000059.1 GCA_035457425.1 Terriglobales bacterium | reverse complement strand
CGGCCACCACCTCAATGCCCCGCTCGCGGCAGAACCGGACGGCCTCTTCGCTGACCGCGCCCTGGCCGACACCTCGGTACATCCACACTCGCCGTATGCCTGCCGCGACGCAGTCGCGTACGACCGCGTCCGTGAGTTCGGGTGACGTCATCAGCAAGGCGGCATCGACCGCTGGCTCGATATCCTGCACGCGGGCGAAGCAGCGCCGGCCGAGCGCTTCCGCCGTGTGGGGGTTCACCGGCACCACGTCATACCCGCGGCGGTCGAACTCCTGCGCCAGCATCGCGCTAAAACTCTTTGCATCTCGCGCGATGCCGACGATCGCGATCCGCTTCTGCGCAAGGAACTCCTCAATGGTCTTCAGCGAAACGTTTTCAGATGACATAGGTCACGTCCTCGTGGCGGCCGTCGTCCCATAGTCCTCGTACGCATGCCGAGCGCGATTGAGCACATGCCGCGACTGCGATAGCACCCGCGGAATGTCTTTCCAGCGGAACTTCCGCCAGACCGCCAGTTGCCGCGTGAGCGGGATCGCTGTCCGGTACAGCCGGAAGTACTGTTCATAAAACTCGTCGAGGGGCAGGGCCGTCGGCAGCAGCGTGTGAATGAAGTCGAAGAGATCGTAGTTGCGCGTGATCAGCCGGTCTTGAGTCTCTGCGTATAAATCGGTTCCCGGCAGCGGTGTGAGCACGGCAAAGGTCGCAAAGCGCAACCCTAATCGGCGGCAATACGGAGCGAAGGCCGCAAAGTCCTCGCGCTGGAATTCCGGCCGCACGATGAACGAGGCATAAACCTCGATGCCGAGATCGTTCAACACCCTGGCCGCAGCCTCGTTGTCGGCCGCTTTCGAGCCCTTCCGGATGTAGAGCAAGTCCTCTTCCCGGAAGAACTCGAACCCCACGAACACCCGCTCCAGTCCCACCTCCCGCCACCGCTCCAGCAGGTCGGGATGGCGAGCGATGGTGTCGGAGCGGCCGTAGAGGAAGTACCGCTTCTTGATCCCCGCGGCCCGGATCAGGTCGGTGAGCCTTTTCATCCGTTCCGCGTCCACCAGCGATTCATCGTCTGCAAAGAAGACGAACGGTTCCTCGATCCCGGCCAGTTCCTCCACGACCTTCTCCGGCGCACGCCGGAAGTAGCGGCCGCCGGCAAGCTTCCACAGCGCACAGAAGCTGCACCGGTACGGGCACCCCTTCGACGTCCGCATCGACGCCAGCGGACGCATCCACTCGCTGTAGTAGTTGGATCGGTGCTGCGCCGTCAGGGACCGGGCGGGGAAGGGGAATTCGTCGAGCTCCAGCGCAGGGCGCGGCTCGGTCGTGACCATCCCGTTCTCCGTTGCGAATGCGAGTCCGCGGATCCTGCTGAGCTCGCCCCGCGTCTCCCACTGCGACACGAGCTCGCGGAAGGTGAACACCCCTTCCCCGATCACCACGACGTCGATGGACGGAGAGGCAAAGTCCTGCGGCAGGATCGTGGCGTGGTGTCCGCCGACGACCGTAAGAACCTCAGGGCACCATCTCTTGATCGTGTCGCACAGCCTCCGGACGACGTTCACGTGCACGGTATAGGCCGTCAGGCCGACGATATCGGGACGGAACTCCTCGAGGACCGGCTGCAAGTCCTGGCCGAACCGCATGTCGAGGATGCGCACATCGTGATCGGCAGCCACTCCCGCTGCCACATACTCCAGCGCCAGCGGCTCATAGACGAAGACATCCTCTCCTCCGATGGTGAGTGGGGCCTTCGGTGGCTGGAGGAGCAGGATCTTCATGTGCCGTGCCGGATCCGGAGACGTCGGGAAAGTCTGCCTCAGCGGGATATCAGCGGTCCGTGAGTACCGTCACCACCGAAAGTGATGTCGGTGACTCACGGCGCGATTCGCCCTGCTTCAGAAACTCCACCGCGCGCGGACCGCCGCGCCGGCTCGTGTAAAATAAGTGGTACCCCGGCACCGCGCTCCGCGGTGCCTCATTTCCTGTGTCGGGACGTGGCTCAGCCTGGTAGAGCACTCGCTTGGGGTGCGAGGGGTCGGCAGTTCAAATCTGCCCGTCCCGACCATTTTTTTATCCGTTCAACTCAGGAGCCACTCATGTCGAAGATCAACGGGGACCACGCGCGCCAGAATCTGCGCGACCGCAGGAACGCCAAGATGAGGCAGCGCATGGCCTCCCTTTCCGCCGCCGCCGCTCGCATCCGCCAGCGCCATGCCGAGGAAAAGAAGGCAAAGGCCGCGGCAGCGGCCCAACGCAACAGCCGCTGACATCCAAGGAGCCCTTATGGAACGCAGGGAAGCGCTCCCGCTCGCCGCTCTGCTGCTGACCGCGCCACTACTTTCCCAGGCGCGCCCCAGTTCCGGGCCGCAGTCCCAGAAGCCTGCTGCTCCGGACGGACCGGCCGTCACCCCCGACGACCTCGAGAAGATGCGCTCTTACCTGCAGCAGCTTCAGGCGAACCTCGCCATGCTGCCCTCGGGCTACAGCGCCGTGAAGCACCAGTTCGAGATCGAGATCGACATGTGGCGGCTGGTGCTCGGCATCTGGGAGCGCAACCCGCGCTCCTAGCCCCCGGCGCCGCCCGTTTCGCGGTACGATGACCCCAGCGCGCGTCGCGCGTCGAACAGGCAAGCATGGGCTTTTTCGGGGAACAGGACCGGCGTGAGTGGATCACGCTGGCGGGCACGCAGGGCGGCAGACATCGCCGCCGCATCTCGTCGCTCGCCTGCTCCGCGCTCGCGCACGCCGCGCTTCTCGCCGCGCTCGCCTGGCCGGTCGCGCCCCTGTTCATCACCCCGCGCCCGGTTGCCAGGGGCCAGGGCGGGAACGCCGGCGCGGTCGCCTCGGTCACGCTCCTCGCGCCGCCCGACCTCAACGCGCGCACCGTCGGACGCACCGCGCAGCTCGTCCTCCCCAAGCCCGCCGAGGACCACGCCGGCGGCCGCCTCCAGAAGCGCACCAACGCCCTCGACGTGAAGGACCCGAGCGGCACCCGCGAGCCGGGCTCCCCCTACGGCACCAGCTACTACGGCCTCAGCTACGGCGAGGAGATCAAGCCGGCTCTTCCGGTCGTCTTCCCCGACCTGCGCATCGCGCGCGACCAGCTTCCCGATGGCGTGCACGGCGACGTCATCGTCGAGGTCACCATCGACGAGCACGGCTCCGTCATCGAGCAGCGCCTGCTCCAGGGCATCGGCTACGGCATCGACGAGCGCGTGCTCGCGCTCCTCCGCGACTGGCGCTTCCGCCCCGCCACCCGCAACGGCGTGCCCATCGCCTCCAAGCACGACGTCCACTTCCACTTCCCCAGCTAGCTATCGCAACGCTTTCTTCACCCGGTTCGTCGCGCGCTCCACCTCGCGCACCAGCGACTTCAGCGACTTCTTCATCTGGTTCAGGTCCTTGCGCGTCTGCGGCGTCACCTTCCCCACCTCGCGCGCCGCCCGCGTCGCCTTCCCCAGCGCCGTCCCGATCTGCACCGCCGCCCGCGTCAGCGGCGTCTTCATTGCTTTCTTTGCCATGGTCCCTCCTGCCCTTCGGCGGACTGATTCTACGGGCGACCTCCCGCGCTTCCGCAGGGAAAAATCGCCGGCTGCTTCCCGGACTTGACACCGCCGCGCCGCCGCAATATTCCTAGTACACCGCTTCACCCGTCATCATCTGCACGCTGACTCTCCGGCCCCAGTCACTCCACCAGGAGGCTCCATGCGTAAGCTGTCCCTTGCCGTCACCGTTCTCGTCGTTGTCCTGCCGCTCGCCGCCCAGATGGACCATGGCGCGCCCAAGAAGGCGGCCGCCCAGCCCGCCGCCGCCACGCTCGCGCCCGGCTTCGGCCGCGTCCACCACCCGGTCACCACTTCCAACGCCGAGGCGCAGAAGTTCTTCGACCAGGGACTCAACCTCATCTACGGCTTCAACCACGCCGAGGCCGAGAAGGCCTTCGCGCAGGCCGCCAAGCTCGATCCCAACCTCGCCATGGCCCACTGGGGCATCGCCTACTCCGTCGGCCCGAACTACAACATGCCGGTCGACTGGGAGCGCGAGCTCCAGGCTTACGACCACATCCAGCAGGCGCTCAAGCTCGCACCCCAGGCCTCCAAGTCGGAGCAGGCGTACATCGCGGCGCTCGCCAAGCGCTACACCAACGACAAGAAGGCCGACCTCAACGCGCTCGACCTCGCCTTCGCCAACGCCATGCGCGACCTGAAAGACGACTACCCCGACGACCTTGACGCCGCCACGCTGTTCGCCGAGAGCATGATGCAGCTCCGCCCGTGGAAGCTCTGGACGCCCGACGGCCAGCCCGCCCCCGGCACCGAGGAGATCGTCGCCACGCTCGAGGGCGTGCTGCGCCGCGATCCCAACCACATCGGCGCGGCCCACTATTACATCCACGCGGTCGAGGCTTCGGAGTCGCCCGAACGCGCCCTCAACAGCGCCGATCGCCTGGGCGCCCTCGCCCCGCAGTCCGGCCACCTCGTCCACATGCCCGCGCACATCTACATCCGCACGGGCGACTTCGACAACGCCGCCAAGGTGAACGAAGCCGCCGCCCTTGCCGATGCCGCCTACCTCAAGCGCGTCGGACAGCCCGGCCTCTACACCCTGATGTACTACAGCCACAACCTCCACTTCCTCGCCGCCGCTTACGGCGCCGACGGCCGCTTCGCCGCCGCGCTCCGCTCCACCGGCCGCCTGGAGAAGAACGTGGACGCGCACGTCGCCGCCGTTCCCATGCTCGAGGGCTTCATGCCCACGCGCTACTTCGTGCTCGCCCGCTTCCACCGCTGGGACGACATCCTCAAGCTGCCCGCCCCCGCCGCCTCGCGCCACTTCCAGACCGCCATGTACCACTACGCCCGCGGCGTCGCCGCCGCCGCCAAGCAGGAGATCGCCGCGGCCGAGGGAGAACACGCCGCCCTCGTCGAGCACGCCAAAGCCATCCCGCCCGACATGATGGTCTCGACCGTCGGCAACACCGCCGCGCAAGTCGCCAAGGTCGCCGACGCCGTGCTCGCCGCCCGCATCGCCGAAGCCAAGGCAGGCCCTGCCCGCGTCAACGCCGCCGTCATCGACGCCTGGAAGAAGGCGCTGGTGGAGTACGACAAGGTCGCCTATTCCGAGCCGCCCGACTGGTATTACTCGGTCCGCGAGTCGCTCGGCGCCGCCCTCCTGCGCGCCAACGACTACCAGCAGGCCGAGCAGGTCTTCCGCGACGACCTCGCCAAGAACCGTCGCAGCGGCCGCTCGCTCTTCGGCCTCGCTCTCGCCCTCAAGGGCCAGGGCAAGGACTACGATTCCTCCTTCGTCATGAACGAGTACAAGTCCGCCTGGCAGAAAGCGGAGAAACCTCTCCAGGAGGGCGATCTGTAACCGCGCAGCGCCGGCTCAACGCAGCGCCGGCTTCAGCCGGCAGGAGCGCGGGCCTTCCGCCCGCGCTTTTCTCTTCTCATTCCGAGCGAGCGCACTGACCACTGGCCACTGACCACTGGCCACTGACCACTTTCCCGCTAACCCCTCGCTCTCCTCACCGTCCAACCCTCCGGATTGGTGTGCCTCTGGGCCGCCGGTTGAGCGATTTTTTTCTCCGGCCCCTTGCCGTTCCCGTCGCAACTCTTTAGTTTGTTTGCGCAATCTTGAGGAGACCATCATGCGTCGCTTGCCCCCCATCCTGTTCCTGCTCTGTCTCTCCCTTGCTGCTTTCGGCCAGACCGCCGAGGAGCTCGTCGCCAAGAACATCGCCGCCAAGGGCGGGGAAGACAAGATCAAAGCCATCAAGACCCTGAAGATGGTCGGCCGCTATCAGGAGCCCAGCGGCTTCTCCGCCGACGTCACCGTCCTCGGCAAGGCGCCCAATCAACTCCGCCAGACGTTCGCGCTTCAGGGCATGACGCAGATCCAGGCCTTCGACGGCCAGACCGGCTGGCAGATCAATCCCTTCCAGGGACGCCGCGATCCCGAGCTGCTCGGCGAAGACGACCTGCGCGACATCTCCGAAGACGCCGACCTCATCTCCGGCCCCCTGGTCGACGCCAAGGCCAAGGGCAACACCGTCGAGTACCTCGGCCACACCACCGTCGACGGCGACGATGCCCTCAAGCTCAAGGTCACCCTCAAGAACGGCGACATCTACTACTACTACCTCGACCCCGACACCTTCCTCGAGTTCCGCACCGAGCGCCAGCAGTTCCTCCGCGGCAGCGTGCGCGAGCTCAACACCGAGTACGGCTCCTACAAGCAGGTCAACGGCGTCTACTTCCCGTTCGTGCAGTCCTCCGGCCGCCGCAAGGACCTCTCCAACGCGCCCACCATCGTGTGGTCCACCATGGAAGCCAACGTCCCCGCCGACGACGCGCAGTTCAAGATGCCCGCGGCCCCGCCCTCGCCGCCCGCTCCCAAGGCCGTAGACGCCTCGCAGAAGAAGAAGGACAAGCCCAAGCCGCCCGCTGCCGAACCGCCCAAGCCGTAGCCGAGGGCGGACAGAAAGGGCACGGCTTCAGCCGTGCGGTGGAAGAGCGGCCCTTGAGGGCCGCGTTGCAACGCAAAAAGATTTCGGGGCTTTAGCCCCTGAGGAAACGACGATGCGGAACCTGAAAGCTCTTGCACTGATCCTGGCAGTCATCCTCCTCGCGACGTTCGCGCTCGCCCAGCAGCCCACCGTGAAGTACGACTCCGCCACCATCTCCGGCCTGCCCGCTCGCAACGTCGGCTCCGCCATGATGAGCGGCCGCATCGCCGCCCTCGACGCTGTCGACGAGAACGGCCGCATCACCATCTATCTCGGCGCCGCTTCCGGCGGCGTCTGGAAGTCGGTCGACGGCGGCTCCCGCTTCCGCCCCGTCTTCGACGACCAGCCCGTGCAATCCATCGGCGCCGTCGCCATCGACCCCTCCAACCACAAGACCATCTGGGTCGGCACCGGCGAGCCCTGGACGCGCAACACCGTCTCCATCGGCGACGGCATCTACAAGTCCACCGACGGCGGCGAGAACTGGACCAACGTCGGCCTCAAGTCCTCCGAGCGCATCGCCAAGATCATCGTCGACCCCAAGGACTCCGACTCCGTCCTCGCCTGCGTCGTCGGCGCGCTCTGGAGCGACAGCCCCGACCGCGGCGTCTACAAGACCACCGACGGCGGCAAGTCCTGGCGCAAGGTCCTCGCCGGCGCCAATCCCTCCAGCGGCTGCGCCATGCTGAGCGCCGTCGCTTCCGAGCCCGGCGTCGTCTACGCCGCCATGTGGGATTTCCGCCGCCAGGCCTGGACTTTCCGCTCCGGCGGCCCCGGCTCCGGACTCTTCAAGTCCACCGACGGCGGCGAGCACTGGACCGAGATCTCCGCCGGCGGCATGCCCGAAAAACCCTACGGCCGCATCGCCGTCACCCAGGCTCCCGGCAAGCCCCAGACCGTCTACGCCTTCATCGAGTCCAAGCAGTCCTCGCTCTTCCGCTCCGACGACGGCGGCAAGACCTGGACCAAGGGCGACGCCAGCCAGTACATGGTCTGGCGCCCCTTCTACTTCGCCAACCTCATCGTCGATCCCAAGAATGAGAACAAGGTCTTCAAGGTCGACGGCCCGCTGCTGCTCTCCACCAACGGCGGCAAGGCCTTCAGCTCCGTCGGCAACGACGCCCACGGCGACTTCCACGACGTCTGGATCGATCCCTCCAACACCAACATCATCTACACCGGCGACGACGGCGGTCTCTGGCGCTCCATGGACGGCGGCAATCGCTGGGAGCACATGGCCAACCTGCCCCTTTCGCAGTTCTACCATGTCAGCGTCGACAACGCCGATCCCTACCACGTCTACGGCGGCCTCCAGGACAACAGCTCCTGGGTCGGCGACTCCTCCTACCCCGACGGCGTCAGCAACGCCCGCTGGGAGAACATGTTCGGCGGCGACGGCTTCTGGATGTGGGAAGACCCCGCCGACTCCAGCTACATCTACGCCGAGGCCCAGGGCGGCGAGATCGGCCGCGTCAACCGCTGGACCCACGAGGCCCGCGCCATCAAGCCTTATCCCGACTACGGCGAGAAGAAGCTCCGCTGCAACTGGAACACGCCCATCCAGGTCAGCCCCAGCGACAAGAACACGCTCTACTTCGGCTGCCAGTTCCTCTTCCGCTCCACCAACCAGGGACAATCCTGGGAGCGCATCTCGCCCGATCTCACCACCAACGATCCCGAGAAGCAGAAGCAGGAAGAATCCGGCGGCGTCACCATCGACAACTCCGCCGCCGAGATGAACACCACCGTCTACGCCATCTCCGAGTCGCCCAAGAACGCGCACATCATCTGGGTCGGCACCGACGACGGCAACGTCCAGGTCACCCGCGACGCCGGCAAGAACTGGACCAACGTCACCGCCAACCTCAAGCTGCCCGCCAAGGCCCCCATCACCTCCTGGGTCCAGGCGAGCGAGTTCGACGAGAACACCGCCTTCGCCGCCTTCGACTACCACATGCAGGGCGACATGGCTCCCCACGCCGGCATGACCACCGACCTCGGCCAGACCTGGAAGATGTTCGACCTCGCCGGCGTCCGCGGCTACGCCCACGTCATCAAGCAGGACCTCAAGGATCCCAGCCTGCTCTATCTCGGCACCGAGTTCGGCCTCTGGGTCTCCATCGACTCCGGCGCGCACTGGGCGCAGTACAAGGGCTCGAACTTCCCCAACGTCGCCGTGCGCGACCTCGTCGTCCACCCCCGCACCTCCGACCTCGTCCTCGGCACCCACGGCCGCGGCATCTGGATCATCGACAACATCGCGCCCTGGCGCGCCCTCACCCCCGAGAACATGCAGCAGCAGGCCGGCTTCCTGCCCGCGCCGCCCGCCGTGCAGTACCTCCCCGCGTTCGGCGGATGGCCCGAAGGCTCCAACTCCTTCTCCGGTCCGCCGCGTCCCGACGCCGCCAGCATCCCGTTCTATCAGCGCAGCCGCCACATCTTCGGCGACCTGAAGATCGAGATCTTCTCCGCCGACGGCAAGCTCATCGACACCGTCGCGCCCAGCAAGAAGCGCGGCGTCAACACCGCGCGCTGGTCCATGCGCCTGCCCGCTCCCACCGTGCCGCCCGCCGCCACCGCCATGTACGGCACCTTCAACGGGCCGCGCGTCCTCCCCGGCGCCTACACCGTCAAGATGACCAAGGGCGACCAGACCTACACCACGCAGCTCAACGTCGTGCTCGACCCGCGCGCCAAGTACACCGCCGATGACCGCAAGGCGCAGTTCGACCTCGTGCAGAAGCTGGGCGCGCGCCTCAACCACATGAGCTGGGCGGTCGCCGCCATCCTCGGCGTGCGCGACCAGGCGCAGGCCGCCGCCGCCAGGCTCCCCGCCAACGACAAGCTCCGCAAGCAGCTCGCTGCCTTCGCCGCCGCCGAAGACAAGATCCGCGGCAAGATCGTCGCCACCAAGGAAGGCGGCGCCATCACCGGCGAGGAGCGCCTGCGCGAGTACCTCGGCGGACTCTACGGCGACGTCAACAGCTACGAAGGCCGCCCGACCGATTCCCAGGTCGCGCGCGCCGACGCCCTCAGCCGCGAGCTCGACGACGTCGTCAAGGAGTTCAACGACACCACCAGCAAGCAGCTCCCGTCGCTCAACAAGTCGCTCAAGGCGAAGAAGATGCCCGAGATCAAGGTCATCTCCGAAGCCGAGTGGCAGAAGCAGACCTCCGGCGGCGCCGGCGGCGGGCAAGCCATGACCACCATGCACCACCGCTTCGAACGCGACTGACCACAACGAACACCGCAGGGAAGCGCCGGCGACTCGCCGGCGCTTTCTTTTTGCTCTTCTCCGTGCTCTCCGTGCCTCCGTGGTACAAAGGCTGTGTGAAGAAGCTCCGCGTCGGCGTTCTCTTCGGCGGCCGCTCCGGCGAGCACGAGGTCTCGCTGCTCTCCGCCGCCTCCGTCATGAAGGCCATGGACCCCGCCAAGTACGACGTGGTCCCCATCGGCATCACCAAGAGCGGCCACTGGCTGGTCGCGCAGCACGCCGAGGCGCTGCTCAAGGGCGAGCCGCCGCCGACCACGCTCCGCGCCGGCGACCCCGGCAAGACCCTCGGCGCCGCCGTCCTCGCGCGCGGCGACGAGATCATCGTCCCCCCCGTCCCCACCGAATCCGATTCCCAGAAACTCCGCGCCTTCCAGTCTTCCGCGAACGACCTCATCTCCCCCGGCGCGCGCCCCTCCGCCATCGAGGTCGACGTCATCTTCCCCGTGCTCCACGGCACCTTCGGCGAAGACGGCACCGTGCAGGGCCTGCTCGAGCTCGCCGACATCGCCTACGTCGGCGCCGGCGTCCTCGGCTCCGCCTGCGGCATGGACAAGGACGTCATGAAGAAGCTCTTCGCCCAGGCCGGACTCCCCATCGTCAAGCACGTCACTGTGCTGCGCTCCGATTGGGAAGACGACATGAAGCGCGTCCACAAGCGCATCGAAAAGGCGCTGAAGTACCCGGTCTTCGTGAAGCCCGCGAACCTCGGCTCCTCGGTCGGCATCTCCAAGGTCCGCAGCCGCGGCGAACTCAAGGACGCGATGGAACTCGCGGCCGGCTTCGACCGCAAGCTCATCGTCGAGCAGGGCGTCGGCGGAGGGAAGCACGGCAAGGCCCGCGAGATCGAGTGCTCCGTCCTCGGCAATGAGCAGCCGCTGGCCTCTATCGCCGGCGAGATCGTCCCCTCCGCTGAGTTCTACGACTACGCCGCCAAGTA
>DATIBR010000058.1 GCA_035457425.1 Terriglobales bacterium | reverse complement strand
GCCTACCGCTCCATCTGGTGCGACTCCGGCACGCCCTGGTGCGACGAGTCGATGAAGGGCAAGTGGGTCGGCAACGACCTGGTCTTCGAAGGCGACAGCCCGCTGCCGAAGGAGATGGGCGGCGGCGTGATGCACATGGTGCAGAAGTTCAGTGACATCAAGCCGGGCTCCTTCACCTTCACCATCGACGGCGGCCCCAAGGGCAAACCGATGGCGCACATGATGACCATCAAATACGCGCGCGTCGGCAAGTAGGGCCGAGGCTGCGTCGGAGCGCTGGCCTCCAGGCCGGCAGGGGCGCGGGCATCTTGCCCGCGCTTTTCTGTCTTCGGCCCCTGTGGACTGGGGACCGTGGACTGTGTACTTTGGAGCCCTTGGACCCCGTCACCCATCTGCTGACCGGCGCGTGCCTCGCCCGCGCCGGGCTGAATCGCAAGTCGGCGCTTGCGACCTCGGTCGTCGTGCTCGCCGCCGAAGCTCCCGACCTCGACATCGTCGTCTACTTCCGCGGCTCGCTCTCCGGCTTCGAGCATCACCGCGGCATCACGCACACGCTGATCGGCGTGCCGCTCTGCGCCGCGCTCGTCCTCGGCTTCGTCTGGCTGCTCTATCGCGGGCGAATGTCGCGCGGCTGGCGCCCCAAGCGCGAGGTGAAATGGCCCACCCTGTTCGGCCTCGCCTGCATCGCGGGCCTCAGCCACATCCTGCTCGACTTCACCAACCAGTATGGCGTCCGCCCCTTCGAGCCGTTCTCCTACCGCTGGTACTCCTGGGACATCGTCTCCATCATCGAGCCGGTGATGCTCCTCTTCCTGCTCGGCGGCCTGCTTCTCCCCGGCCTGTTCGGCCTCATCAACGAAGAGATCGGCGCGCGCGCCAAGGGACCGCGCGGGCGCGTGGGCGCCATCGTCGCGCTCGTGCTCATCTGCGCGCTTTGGTGGTTCCGCGACATCCAGCACCGCCGCGCTGTCAATGCGCTCGACGCCCAGAGCTACTCCGGCGCCGACCCCATCCGCGTCAGCGCCTATCCTTACGACACCAACCCCTTCGAGTGGTACGGCGTGGTCGAGACGGAAGGCTTCTTCGCGACCATGCACGTCGACTCGCGCCGCCCCGAGGTCGATCCCGACCGCCGCATGCGCATCCGCTATAAGCCGCAGGAGACGCCCGTCACCCTCGCCGCCAAGTCCTCGCGCATGGGACGCGTCTACCTCGACTGGGCCGCCTACCCCTACACCGAGGTCGAGAAGCTCCAGCCGCCCGAGTCCGGATACCTCGTCACCTTCTACGACCTGCGCTTTGCCTATCCCGAGCGCGCGGTCCCCGGCCTGAGCGCTAAAGTCGAACTCGACGACCACCTCGACGTTCGCCTCGAAGGCATGGGCCGCCGCCTCCAGCCGCCAGACTAGAACCGCCGGCGTCTCACCGGGAGGCGCGGCGGCGTCCCGTCCCCGCTCTGCAAGTGCTAGAATCCACCCAAATGCTGTCGCGGAAGTTCGCACTCCTCCTCGTCTTCCTGCTTGCGTTCGCCCTCGCGACGCCCGCGTTCGCCAAGTCCCGGCAAGACGAACTCGCGAAAAAGATCGAGCAGATCCTCGCCGACCCCGAGGTCGCCCGCGGCTTCTGGGGCGTGCAGGTCGTCTCGCTGCAGACCGGCAAGACGCTCTACGAGCTGAACGCCGACAAGCTCTTCACCCCGGCGTCGAACACCAAGCTGTTCACCACCGCCGCCACCTTCGCGCTCATCGGCCCGGAGTTCCGCTTCCAGACTTCCGTCGAGACGCTCGGCACCATCGACAAGTACGGCCGGCTCTCCGGCGACCTCGTGCTCGTCGGGCGCGGCGACCCGAACCTCTCCGGCCGCCTGCTGCCCTACGCTGCCGGCGGACCGCGGCAGCTCCCGCCGCCCGCCGTCCTCGAAAAGCTCGCCGACGAGCTGGTGCGCAAGGGGCTGAAGTTCATCGACGGCGACGTCGTCGCCGACGACTCCTACTTCCCGTTCCAGCGCTGGGCGCCCGGCTGGGAGCAGGACGACCTCGTCACCGAGTACGGCGCGCCCGTCTCCGCGCTCACCATCAACGACAACGTCGTCTACGTGCGCATCATGCCCGCCGACCGTCCCGGCGAGAAAGCCTTCGTCGCGGTCGAGCCCTTCGCCGACTACTACCGCGTCGACAATCGCGTGAACACCACGCCCCCCGGCACCGGCCCCAGCAAGATCACCATCAGCCGCGAGCCCGGCTCCAACGACCTGCTGCTCTGGGGCACCATCCCGCAAGACGATCCCGGCGGCACCCAGGCCATCGCCGTCGACGATCCCGCGCAGTTCGCCGCGCAGTGGTTCCGCCGCCTGCTCGAGCGCCGCGGCGTCGTCGTCTACGGACGCGAGCGCACCCGCCACACCGAGCTCGCCAACCTCACCACGTTTTCCGTGACCTCGCGCGCGGCCGCCGGCGGCGGCACGCTCAGCAACATGACCGTCATGCCGCTGGTCCTCGCGGTGCATGATTCCGGGCCGCTCTCCGAGGACCTGATGGTCATCAACAAGATCAGCCAGAACCTGCACGCCGAGCTCATGCTCCGCCTGCTCGGGCGCGAGCGCGGCACCGCCGGCACCATCGACGGCGGCCTCGAAGTCCTCAACGGCTTCCTCAGCAAGGCCGGCATCACCCCCGAGGAGTACATGCTGTTCGACGGCTCCGGCATGTCGCGCCAGAACCTGGTCACGCCCCGCGCCACCGTCAAGCTTCTGCGCTACGCCGCCACCCAGCCCTGGGGCGACATGTACCTGCGCACCCTCCCGGTCGGCGGCGTCGACGGCACGCTCGCCAACCGCTTCCGCGGCTCTCCCGCCGAGGGCCACGTCCACGGCAAGACCGGCTCCCTCGGCCACGTCAACTCGCTCTCCGGCTACCTCGACACCATGAAGGGCGACCGCCTCGCCTTCGCCATCTACGCCAACAACCACAACCTCCAGGGCCGCAAGGCCGTCGACACAATCGACCAGATCGTCCAAGCCCTGGTCGAAGACGCCAAGCTCCCCGACAAGAAAAAGAAGAAGTAAGAAGGCAAAAAGGAAAAAGGCAAAAGGCTTTTGCCTTTTGCCTTTTGCCTTCGCTTATCGCTTATTGCTTCTTCTATTGCTTGCTCTTCGCCACCACCGCCTCGATCTCGAGCGTGATCTTCACCTGGTCGCCCACCACGGCCGCGCCGTCCTGCATCTTGCGCGCGTACACCACGCCGTAGTCGCGCCGGTTGATGGTGGTCGAGCCCTCCACCGCGATGCGCTGGTTGCCCCACGGGTCGGTGATCGGCCCGCTGATGGTGAACGGGATCTCCACCTGCTTGGTCACGTCCTTCAGCGTCAGGTCGCCCACCAGCACCATCTCGTTGCCGCGCTTTTCCACCTTCGTGCTCTGGAAGGTCATCTCGGGGAACTTTTCCACGTCCAGGAACTCGGACTTGTGCAGGTCCGCGTCCCGGTTGGCGTTGTCGGTGTCGATGCTCGCCGTCTTGATGCTCACCTGCACCGACGACTTCGTCACGTCCTTCGCGTCGTAGTGGATGGTCCCGCTGAAGTCGTCGAAGCGCCCGTGCACCGTCGAGATCATCAGGTGCCTCACCCCGAACCCGACCTGCGAGTGCGCCTTGTCGATCTGGAAATCCTGCGCCGGCGCTGCCACAGCCAGCGCCAGGAAGAAGAACAGAGGTCCAAGCCTGCGTACGTTCATGCCCGCTCCTTGAGATCGCAGATTTCAGATTGCAGATTCCGGAATGAGACCGGCCTATTCTGAGATCTGAGATCTGCGATCTGCGATCCCTACGCCGGCATCACCCGCATGCTCAGGTCCACTGCCTTCGCCGAGTGCGTGAGCGCGCCCACCGAGATGTAATCCACGCCCGTCTCCGCGTACGCCCGCACGTTCTCCAGCGTGATGCCGCCCGAGCACTCCAGCGGGATGCGCCGCGTGTGCTTCGCGCACCGCTCCACCGCCTTCCTCACGTCCTTCACCAGCATGTTGTCGAGCAGGATGGCCTCCGCGCCCGCCTCCAGCGCGGCTTCCAGCTCGTCCAGCGCGCGCACCTCGATCTCGATCGGCGACGAACCCCGCCGGTTGCGCAGCGCGCGCTCCAGCGCCGGCGCGATCCCGCCCGCCAGCGCGATGTGGTTGTTCTTGATCAGCACCCCGTCGGAGAGGTCCAGCCGGTGGTTCATCCCGCCGCCGCACCGCACCGCGTACTTGTCGAGCACGCGCATCCCCGGCACCGTCTTGCGCGTGTCCAGGATGCGCGCCTTCGTCCCGGTCGTCAGGTCGACGAAGCGCCGCGTCAGCGTCGCGATCCCGCTCATCCGCTGCAGCGCGTTCAGGATCACCCGCTCGCACGACAGGATCACCCGCGCGTTGTGCCGGATGACCGCGATCTGCTGGCCCTTGTGCAGCCGCACCCCGTCGAAGATCTCGCCGTGCGTCGTCACCTCGGGGTGCGACACCACCGTGCCGTCGAGCGCGGCGAACACGTCGAAGATGCGCGCCACCGCGCCCAGCCCCGCCAGCACGCAGTCCTCCTTCGCCAGGATCGTCGCCGACGCGCGCTGGCTCGGGTCGATGCACGCGTACGTCGTCGCATCGCGCGTCGCACTATCCTCGCGCAACGCGTTCTCCAGGATCGCCGTGATTCTTCGACTCGTCCAATCCATGCCGCAGCACTCAGTGACTTCACGGCCGACGACCGAGGGCCGACGACCGACGACCAGCAGACTACTTTAATGCCCCCAGCGCCCCACGCGCCTTCTCGATCAGGATCTTCAGCTCCGCCTCGTTCTTCCTGAGCCCCTCCACCACCTTCGCCGGAGCCTTCGCCAGGAAGCCCTCGTTGGAAAGCTGCCGCTGCGCGTTCGCGAGCTGCCCTTCCAGCTTCGCCAGCTCCTTAGTCAGCCGCTCGCGCTCCGCCGCCACGTCCACCTGCTTCTCGTACACCACGCGGACGTCGAACTTCGTGCTCGAGCGCGCGCCCGCCGCCTTCGCCAGCGACTCTTTCACGAACGTGATGCCCTCGACCCCGGCCAGCTTCTCCACCGCCAGCCGATTCTGCTCCACCAGCTTGCGCGTCGCCTCGTCGGCATGGACCTCGATCGGCACCTTCGCGCGCTGCTCCACCTTCAGCTCCGCGCGCAGGTTCCGCACGCTCACGATCAGGTCGCGCAGCACCGCGAACTCCGCCTCCCCCTTCAGGTCGAGCTGCCCGGCGCTCGCCTGCGGATACGCCGCCAGCGCGATCGACTTCAGCGGCGGCTTGCCGTCGTAGAGCGCCTGCCACACCTCTTCCGTCAGGAACGGCATGAACGGGGAGAGCAGGCGCAGTGCGCCTTCGAACAGCGCCACCAGGTTCCCCAGCGCCGCCCGCCGCGCCGATCTGTCGGCGTCGTCGCCCAGCCGCAGCTTCGCCAGTTCCAGGTACCAGTCGCAGAACTCGCCCCAGAAGAATTCGTACACCACGCTCGCCGCCTCGTGGAAGCGATAGGTCGCGAGCGCGTCGTTGACCTGCTGCGCCGCCTGGTTGAAGCGCGAGACGATCCAGCGGTCCTCGAGCGTCCGCGCCGCGCCCGCTTGTTGGTCGGACGCCGCGACCTCGCAGCCCGAGAACTCCGCCGCGATCGCCCGCGTCTGGAATTCCTGCAGCGACCACACGCCCGCCTCCGCCGCCCGGTCCACGTTCATGAACAGGAAGCGCGCCGCGTTCCAGATCTTGTTGGCGAAGGCGCGGTAGCCTTCGGTGCGCGACTCGCTGAACGCGATGTCCGTCCCCGGCGCCGCCATCGCCGCCAGCGTGAACCGCACCGCGTCCGTCCCGTACTTCTCGATGATCTCGATGGGGTCGATCACGTTCCCCTTGGTCTTCGACATCTTCTGCCGCTCGGCGTCCCGCACCAGCGCGTGGATGTACACCTGCCGGAACGGCACGCTCCCCTCCGCATGGTCCTTCATGAAGTGGCAGCCCAGCATGATCATGCGCGCCACCCAGAAGAACAGGATGTCGAACCCGGTGATGAGCAGCGACGTCGGATAGAACACCTCGGCGTCGCGCGTCTTGTCGGGCCACCCCAGCGTGGTGAACGGCAGCAGTCCCGACGAGAACCAGGTGTCGAGCACGTCAGTATCCTGCTCCAGCTTCCAGCTCTGGCACTTCGCGCACTGCTTCGGCTCGGTGCGCGCCACCGTGATGTGCTTGCAGTCGCGGCAGTGCCACGCCGGGATGCGATGCCCCCACCACAGTTGCCGCGAGATGCACCAGTCGTGGATGTTCCGCATCCACTCGAAGTACGTCTTCGCGTAGTTCTCCGGCACGAAGGTGATCTCGCCGCGCATCACCACTTCGATGGCCTTCTCCGCCAGCGGCGCCACCTTCACGAACCACTGCGTCGAAAGCCTCGGCTCCACGATCGTCTTGCAGCGGTCGCACTTCCCGACCGCCATCGGGTGGTCCTTGATCCCCACCAGCAGGCCCTTGGCGCGCAGGTCTTCCACCACGCGTTCGCGCGCCTCGTAGCGGTCCAGCCCCGCGTACGGCCCGCCGTTCTCGTTGATGCGCGCCGCGTCGTCCATCACGTCCACCTGCTCCAGCAGGTGCCGCAGCCCGATCTGGAAGTCGTTGGGATCGTGCGCCGGCGTCACCTTCACCGCGCCCGTGCCGAACTCCGCGCTCACCCACTCGTCCGCGATGATCGGGATCTCGCGCTCCAGCAGCGGCAGCAGCGCGCGCTTGCCCACCAGCTTCGTGTAGCGCTCGTCGTTGGGATTCACCGCCACCGCGGTGTCGCCCAGCATCGTCTCCGGGCGCGTCGTCGCCACGTGGATGAATCCCTTTTCCCCGACCAGCGGGTACTGGATCTCGTACAGCTTCCCCAGGATCTCCTCGTGCACGACTTCGAGGTCGCTGATCGCCGTCAGGCAGCGCGGGCACCAGTTGATGACGTACTTCCCGCGATAGATCAGCCCGTCTTCGTATAAGCGGACGAACGCCTCCAGCACGGCGCGCGACAGCCGCTCGTCCATGGTGAAGTACTCGCGGTCCCAGTCGACCGAGTCGCCCAGCCGCCGCATCTGCTGCTGGATGGCGCCGCCGTAGAGCTGCTTCCACTGCCACACGCGCTCGATGAACGCCTCTCGCCCCAGGTCGCGCCGTTTGATGCCCTCGGTCGCCAGCTGCCGCTCCACCATCATCTGGGTCGCGATGCCGGCGTGGTCGGTCCCGGGCAGCCACTCGGTGTTGAACCCGCGCATGCGATGCCACCGCGCCACGATGTCCATCTCGGTGTGGTTCAGCATGTGGCCCATGTGCAGCCGCCCCGTCACGTTGGGCGGCGGCAAGAGCAGCGTGAACACCGGACGCTTGTCGTCCGGCGCCGGCGTCGGGGTGGCGAACAGCTTCTCCGCTACCCAGTAATCCGCCCAGCGCTGCTCGATCGCGCTCGGGTCATAGCTTTTCGGGAGATCGTGAGGCATTCAGTCCGGCCGCGCTCTCTGGAGGTAAACGACGATAGTACAGGCCGCCGGAAAAGGGGGTCAAACCCCGTCGTGGCGCGTTCGCTCTGCGAGCGACGGGTGGAGCAGGCCTTCAGGCCCGCGTTCCTGAGACCTCGGAAGTGTTATCCCGAGCAAGCGCGAGCCGAGTCCGCAGGACGAGGGAGCGCGAGTCGAGGGACCACACCTTGTGAGGTGGGCAGCGATTCGACTGCTGCTATCCTGCGTCATCCGAGGAGGGTCGAGGAATGCGAACACTCATCGTCGCGGCAGTTCTCTGTTTCACTGTTTCCGCTACTGCACAAGATACCAAGGCGCCGGTCAACCTGAAGAGCATCCTGCTTCAGCAACTGCACGAGGTGCACAACCAGAAGAACTGGTTCGTCTCGGAGAAGGAGGCGGCGATGGGACTGACCCCCGAGCAGGCCGCCTGGAGCGATGGCAAGAACCATTCCGTCGGACAACTGGTGCAGCACCTTACCTATTGGAACCGGATGACGCTGGTAGCTCTGCAGGGCCATCCCGAGAAAGCGGTTGACGATAACAACGAAACCTTCAATTTTGATCCCAAGACTTGGGACGCGACGCAGAAGCAGTTCGACCAGGTCATGACCGACCTCGAGACCCTGGTCCAATCTGCTGACGATGCGACGTTGGCGAAGATCGCGCCTACCATCGCGCGCGTCGCACAGCACAACGCCTATCACATCGGCGAGATGGTCACATCGCGCAAGAAGCAAGGGAGCTGGGATCCGGAGAAAGGCGTGAAGTAGACCGGTCCAGCCGCAGGCGCTCTACCCGCTCCGGCGGGTGGCCCACGCTTTGTCGTGAGCCAAGAATTTTGAGGGTGCCCCACCCTTTCGCAAGCGTTCCTTGCGAGCGAAAGGGTGGGAGCTAGTGATCAGTTCCCACACTTCGCGCGAAAAGCGCGCACGAACCGTCGGCGCCCTCCCATCTCTGTGATCGTCCC
>DATIBR010000057.1 GCA_035457425.1 Terriglobales bacterium | reverse complement strand
TTGTGGCCATTCTTCGAAGTCTTCACGGTGCCTCCTTTGTGCTGCTGCTCGGTGATCTGCACCAGCAGCCGGGGGATGTCTTCCAGCTTGGCGATCTCGTCCACACTCACCTGGTCGATAGCGTGCCGAGGCATGTCCGGGGCCACGGCCTCGTCGGGGTCTTGCACGATGGCGAAGCCGCCGGCGCGCTTGATCTCCTGCAGTCCGGCGGTGCCGTCGTCGAGAAAGCCGGTGAGCACCACGCCGATGGCGTGCTTGCCGTAGTTCTCCGCCACCGAGCGGAACAGCGCG
Source organism: Terriglobales bacterium (assembly GCA_035457425.1). Lineage (NCBI taxonomy): Bacteria > Pseudomonadati > Acidobacteriota > Terriglobia > Terriglobales > Terriglobales bacterium. The sequence continues at coordinate 4,550 of DATIBR010000057.1, read as the reverse complement.
TCGATCGCAGGACGATGCCGGTTCTCGCGCGGGCCGCGCAGCAGCCGCAGGCGGCCGTCTTGCACGACGAGGTGGTAGTCCGGCTGCGCCACGTACACCGTGCCGGTGTGCAGCTTCATGCCGTCTTCGGCGACCACGACGCGGATCACGCTGTGGCGGGCCAGGATGCGCCCGAGCAGGCTCGGGCTCTCGGGTCCGACGTGCAGCACCACGCAGACGGCCGCGTTCAAGAGCGAGGGCAGATGCCGCACCAGGTACTGCAGCGCTTCCACGCCGCCCGCGGACGCACCGATGGCGATGACCCGCTCGGGGCCTGCCGTAGGTGAGTGCGACTTCAAGAGCGCCTCTTCCTGAGTACTGCTTCCGCGCGCTTGCGGGTCTCGGTGGCGCGTTTGCGCAGCTCGATGGCGGTGCGGTGCGCTTGTTCCGCCCGGCGGCTGGCGTCGTGGATCTTCAGCTCGACGGTCTCGACGTCGTCGTGCAGCTGCTGGGCCCTGCGGTGGACAGCGTCTCCGTCCTGGTGAAGCTCAACGGACGACAACCGTACCACATTGCGCCCATCGCGGCGCGGATTCTTGGCCATGGCACACCTCCCCCGTGTTGGGTGGGATGCCCGGGCAGGGGGCGAAGCCGTCCCCGTGGCGTGGATTGGCGGAGGCCTGGCTACTGGGCGCTCTCGAAGCGGTAGCCGGCGCCGCGCATGGTCGTGAGAAGGCGCGGGTCTTCGGGGTCCTTCTCGATCTTCTCGCGCAGGCGGCGGACGTAGACGTCGACTGAGCGCGGGGTGACGAAGCTGGTGTCGCGCCAGACGGCGTCGAGCAGCTGCTCGCGGGTGTAGACGCGCCCGGGGTTGGCGGTGAAGTGCTCGAGCAGGCGGAACTCGGTCGCCGTCAGCGGCACCGGCTTGCCGCGGACCCGCAGCGTCATGGCGCCGGTGTCGAGCTCGAGGTCGTGCGAGCGGAAGACGCGCGGCTCAGGGGCGTGCTCCACCCGGCGCAGCACCGCCTTGACGCGCGCCACCAGTTCGCGCGGGCTGAAGGGCTTGGTGACGTAGTCGTCGGCGCCGAGCTCCAGGCCGACAACGCGGTCCGCCTCGCTTGTCTTCGCGGTGAGGAAGATGATGGGGACGGTCGAGAGGGAAGCGCTCTGCCGGATCTTCTTGCACAGGTCGAGGCCCGAGCCGCCCGCGCCGGGCATCATGATGTCGAGCACGAAGAGCGCCGGGCGCTCCTTCTGCGCCGACTGGACCACGTTGCTGCTGTTCGGGAAAGGCCGCACGCTGTAGCCGGCCTCTTCCAGGTGATGGCGCACCAGCCGCGCGATGTCGGGATCGTCTTCGACCACGTAGATGGTCTGCATCTACCGCGATTATCCCGGTGCGACCCGCCGCGGTCAAAGGGAACGCCGCAGAATTAACCGTCCGTTCACAATCGGGGGCGCGCACTATACTGGCGGCGTGGGCCTGTAGCTCAGCTGGTTAGAGCAGGGGACTCATAATCCCTTGGTCCCAGGTTCGAATCCTGGCGGGCCCACCAAGGACTCTTGCGATGAGCACCATCGAAGACGTGAGCAAGGCCGAAGAGCGCATGAACCACGCGAAAGACGCGCTGCTCGGCTACCTGGAGCGGGCGCGTGGGAAGACCATCGACCGCGAAGAGTACCGCCGCCTGCAACAGCGCGTGAAGGCTGCCAACGATCGCTTCATGCGCGCGCTCGCTGAGCTGGATCGATGACCATGCGCACCGCGGACGTGGTCATCATCGGCGGGGGCATCGTGGGCGCGAGCATCGCGTACCACCTCGCCGCCGCGGGATGCCGCAACGTCCTCATCCTGGAGCGCGAGTCGTCGCAAGGCAAGGGGTCGACGGGGAAGTCGATGGGCGGCGTGCGCGCGCAGTTCTCCACGCCGGTCAACATCCAGATGTCGCTCTATTCGATCCCGTTCTACGCGGAGTTCGATGAGCGCCTGGGCCACCCGTGCGACTACCGCCCGCAGGGCTACCTGTTCCTCGCGACCTCGGCCAAGCACCTCGACTACCTCACGAAGAACCAGCAGACGCAGAAGCGGCTCGGCCTGAAGGAAGCGCGCATGGTCACGGGCGACGAGGTGCGCGCGCTCTACCCGCAGCTGCGCGCCGACGACGTGCTCGGCGGCGCCTTCTGCCCCACCGACGGATTCGTCGACCCCTACAGCGCGATGGTCGGCTTCACGCAGTGGGCCGTGGACCACGGCGCGCAGATCGCGCGCTCCTGCGAGGTCACGGCGATCGAGCGGACCAACGGGAAGGGCGCCGGGCGGATCCAGGGCGTGCGCACCACGAAGGAAGACGTGTCGGCTCCCATCGTCGTCAACGCCGCCGGCGCGTGGGCCGCCGGGGTCGCGAAGCTGGCGGGCGTGGCGCTGCCCATCGAGCCGCTGCGGCGCATGCTCGTCCCCACCGAGCCGTTCGATGGCTTCCCGCACTCCGCGCCGATGATCATCGACATGTCCAACGGCTTCCACTTCCGCCCCGAGGCGCGCGGCTTCCTGCTGGCGTGGAACGATCCGGAGGAGATGCCCGGCTTCAAGACCGACTACGCGCCCGAGTTCACCGAGAAGATCCTGACGCGAGCGGCCGAACGCGTGCCGGTGTTTGCCGACGTGCCGGTGAACCCGAAGCGCGCCTGGGCGGGCCTCTACGAGGTGTCGCCCGACCATCACTCCGTCCTCGGCGAGTCCGAAGAGGTGAAAGGCCTGTTCTTCGCCAACGGTTTTTCCGGGCACGGCGTGATGCACGCGCCCGCGACCGGCAAGATCCTGAGCGACCTCATCCTGACAGGTACGACCGACGTCATCGAGCAGCGCGTGCTGCGCCCCGGGCGCTTCGCCGCCGGCGAGCTCATCCACGAGACCGCGATCCTGTAACACGCTCGAGGTGTCATCCTGAGCGCGCAGCAGCGCCGCCGTCGGCGGCTCAGGATGACACCTTCGCGCATAGCCTCGCTGATGTGAGGCTGATTGCTTCGCTGAGCCTGACCGTTTAGATTGGCGGCCACATTCCTCCGCAAGAGGCCGCATGAACCGTCGAACTCTATTGAAGTCGCTCGGCGCCGCCGCACTCTGGGCCGCGTCGCCGTTCCAAGCGCTCGCGCGCGAGATGACGCGCCGGGTCCGCCCGGGCGAAGCCGGATGGCCCTCCGACGCCGAGTGGAAGAAGCTGAACGACGCCGTGGGCGGGAACCTGATCAAGATCCAGCCGCCGTTCGCCGCGTGCAAGACGACCGACGCGTGCACCGACCTGTTCGCCAAGGACCTGAAGAACCCCTACCTCATCGGCGACACTCCCGCGCTCACGCAGACGCTCGGCTGGGTCGACGCGTGGACGTCGAAGCCCAGCGCCTACGCCGTGGCCGCGCGCAACGCGGAAGACATGGCGGCCGCAGTGAAGTTCGCGCGCCGGCACAGCCTGCGCGTCGCGGTGCGCGGCGGCGGGCACAGCTACCAGGGCACGTCGAACGCGCCCGACTCGCTCCTGCTCTGGACGCGCCACATCGCCGACATCACGCTGCACGACGCGTTCGTGCCGCGCGGCTGCAAGACCGCGCCGCAACCCGCCGTCACCTGCGGCGCCGGCGTCATCTGGAGACACGCTTACGGCGCGGTCGTCACCCAGGCCGGCCGCTACGTGCAGGGCGGCGGCTGCGCCACCGTCAACGTCGCCGGACTGGTCCAGTCGGGCGGCTTCGGCACCTTCTCCAAGCACTACGGCATGTGCGCCGCCGGGCTGCTCGAAGCGGAGTGCGTCACCGCCGACGGCAAGATCCGCACCGTCAACGCCTGCAACGACCCGGAGCTATTCTTCGCGCTCAAGGGGGGAGGCGGCGGCAGCTTCGCCGTGGTCACGCGCGTCACGCTGCGCGTCCGCGAGCTGCCGGAAAACTTCGGCGCGGCCGTCCTGCGCATCAACGCCGCTTCCGACGACGACTATCGCCGCCTCGTGCGACGGTTCGTCGACTTCTACGCCGACACCCTGTTCAACCCGCACTGGGGCGAGCAGGCCGAGTTCACCGGCGACAACCAGCTCAACGTCACGATGGTGTGCCACGGCATGAGTGCCGACGAACTCCGCAAGACCTGGCAGCCGTTCCTGGACTGGCTGGCGCAGTCGCCGGCAGCGTACAGGCATCGTGAGCCGCCCCTGTTCCCAGGCGTCCCGGCGCGGCATTGGTGGGACGCGCCCTACATGAACGCGCAGCTTCCCGGCGTGTTTCAGACCGACCCGCGCCCGGGCGCGAAGCCGAGCGACGGCTGGTGGTCGGGCGACGCCGCGCAGGTCGGCCAGTTCATGTATGGATACGAATCGCTGTGGCTGCCGGAGTCGCTGCTCAAGGGCGACGCGCGCGGGCGGCTCGCCGATGCGCTCTTTGCCGCATCGCGGCCCTGGGGCGTCTCGCTGCACTTCAACAAAGGTCTCGCGGGCGCGCCGCCCGAGGAGATCGCCGCGGCGAAAGAAGTCGCGACGAATCCCGCGGTGCAGTCGGCGTTCACGCTCGCCATCGCGGGCGGGGCG
>DATIBR010000056.1 GCA_035457425.1 Terriglobales bacterium | reverse complement strand
TGCCGTAGCCTTGGCGCACCAGCACGCGGCCGCGCTGCGCGATCAGGACCGCGCCGGAGAAGTTGTTGCCGGAGAGGTAAGGAGCGAGGTAGGAGTCGACCTTCGCCGGGAGAGCGGCCGGACGGCCTTGTGCCGCTGCGGAGGCGACGAGGGCGAGCAGGGCAAGCAGGGTTCGCATAGGAGGAGTCTAGCGCGGGCGAGACGCCTGCGCGACCGCCGGCGGGACGCCGGCGCTACAAAAAATCGCGGGGCGCGTTGCCTTGCGGCGTCGCGCCCCGCGACCTGTGAGAGTTGTCAGTTATTACTGATTGAAACCCTCATTCCGGCATTTAGGTGCGGTACATCTTTTTTTGAGGGCTTCGCGGCAGAGCCGCTGCGCCCTTTGCGCCCGGCGACGCGCGGTACGGCGCGCGCCGGTCGCTCACCCTCCGCGGAGGGAATCCCCGTTAGCGGCTGGGGATGATGACCGGGCGGTCGAGCCGGAGTTCGAGCGCCTGACCCTTCTCGATCTTGACGTCGCGGTCGGTGAGCACGCCGGCGCCGCCGCCCGCGGCCGCGCCCACGGCGGCTCCGATGGCCGCGCCCTTGCCGCCGCCGGCGATGGCGCCCGCAGCCGCGCCCACCGCGCCGCCGATCAGCAGCGACTCGATGAGCCGCTTCTTGTTGATGCCCTTGCGGCTGATCTCGCCTTCCTCGCCGGTGCGCGGCTCCACGCCGTGCTCGCCGGGGACGCCGACCACGGTCGCCGCCAGCGGCACCCAGCCCTTGCGGGTCTCGATCTTGTCGAAGCTCAGGGTAAGCCGCCCGTTGATGCCGCGCGTGAACTCGCTCACGTGGCCGGCGACCTTGCGGCCGCGCGGGATGAGCAGCCCGTTGGGAGCGACCAGGTCCTCCTGGATCTCGCCCTCGAACTTCTTGCCGCGCTCGATCTTGCGGGTGTCGAGCGTGTCGCGCAGCCGGATAGTGAAGGTGGTGCCTTCGGGGATGGCGTCGGGACGGTCGTAGCTGTCCGACGAGGGCCGCGTGCCCAGCTGCGGCCGCGTATCCTGCGCCAGGACCGGCAGGGAAAGCGCCAGGGCGCACAGGATGACCAGTGCTCGTTTCTTCATAAGAACCTCGCTTCGGAACGTAATAAGTGAGATGAGAGTGGCGGCGGAATGGCTGTATTCCGAGGCGGGAATCCGGACCGGCACGCCGAAATCCAGCATCTACTCTGCAACTTTTTCGGGGCAGATGCCGTCTATTGAAGGGTAGGAGAGACGGAAATGCGCAAGTGGTATGTGCCGCTGACGATGCTGGGCCTGGGTGGACTGGGCTTGCTGTTCGTCAGCGAGCGCGGGCAGCAGGCCGTGCGAGCGCTGTTCGACAGCTTCGAGGACCGTCCGCAGGGCTGGGATGGGTTCCACGCGGGAGTGGACCGCGAGCTCGAGCAGATCGAGAGCGTGTTGAGCGAGATCGAGGCCGAGCTGGCGCGATAGAGTTTCGGGTAGGGGTAAAAGGTAAGGGGCGGCGCAAGCCGCCCCTTGCTGCTCGCTCTGGAGCCTATCGCTTGCTGTAGTTTGACCAGTAAACCTCGCCGTCACGTGCGCGCGTGTGGACCAGTGAATTTCCGTTGGCCCCCAGCAATCGTTCGATTGGCGAACCGCGCAGGTAGGGTCCGCGCGTTCCCGGAACCGGCGTCCACTGCCCATCCCCCACTCCCTCGAAGGTCAGTTGAAACAATCCCGACATCGGAACCGCATTGGCGCGCTGGTGGAAGCTCGCGAAGACGTCGCCATCATCGGTCATGGCAAAGCCCGAGATTCGCATTTTGGAGGTTGGAGGCAAAGCCTCTACCTGCCTTAAGGACAATGCTTTGGTATGGAAAACGTACTGCACCCATTGGCTGGCATTTCCGTTGTAAATGACCACGCGGCTCGCGTTGCATCGCATGATCACTTCTTCCGGATATCTGCCTGCCGGCAGCCGCCATTTACGATCCAAGCTGGACAGGGGCAGCATGGCTTGGAGCTGGCCCTTCTCAAAGCTGAACTGCCGCAAGACAGGGGCGGTTTCCACCGCGTTTCCATTTTCGTTTCTGTCAAAGCCGTAGCTCCAGATGGTGTCATCCGGGCCGGAACAGATGTACACCGGAGCGAACGGGTTGGTGCGGATCACATGTGCGACCCGCCCGTCCTCGCCGATATCCGCTATGTAAAAGGCGATGACCCCCTCCGCTGTGCGCATCCCACCCGAGACGATCAGCTTGCCCCTATCAGTGACGGCCACATGTGATACGCCCACGCGCGCGGCCCCGTCGAACCAGACTACGGCATCTTTTTGATTACCCTCAGCGTCGTAGGCGATTACTGCCGGCCGGTTGGGGCTGGCATCGTTATTGCCGGTCAAGGCCCATGTCAGTAGATAACGCTTGTCCCAGTAATGAAAATTTGTGTCCGTGGCTACAGTCTGGAAGTTCCTCTCCTGATGCGGTTTCGCTAAGGCAGTTGCTACACCCGGCTGCTGCGGGTTCGCGTGGACTTCCAACACAAGGAGGATTGAGCCTACGAACAATGTCCTTAGCCGGAGCATCATCTTCATATTCATCACATGTTCCTCCGCCTGGTCGGCTAGTTTTGACAGGTTTGGGCATCCCAGCAGCAGTTTGGACCGCAATAGCTGTCTTGCTCGCCCGTATTCTCCGAGGTGTTGGGATCGCTGGGGTCTACATGGAAATTGTGGACTATCTGACAGAAGAGGGGGGGAAAGGGTTGTTGCAACCCGTGGTCGGGTCGAGAACTACGAAGCTACCGGCGCACGCGGTAGTGGGCGGGCACACTTGACATTCTTGTACCTTCATTAGGCGTGCGCCGAATTCGCCCGATCCATCCGGTTGCAAGGCCCCCGTGGGACGTCGGGAAATTCGGGGGCTCCGAGGTTTCGGGATCATGTTCTCTGCTGCGAACCAGCTTGGCTTGAGGCCGTCAAAGATAGAAGACAGTCTTTGACCTTCGATGCCGATTATGGAATACGGCGTCATCGCTTGCGCAGGCCGCGAGAGCATGGCTAGCGAGAACAGCAGTGCGAGCGCGTACAAAACTCCAGGAGTCTTTCGCGTCAGCATCTAGCATCTCCTTGACTTTCTATCAGCGATGAGAACCTAGCAGTTTTAGGGCTAGCCCGAGTCATTGGTGGAATTGCGAATCACTGGCTCGTCAGAAAGACGTCGTAGGCCCAGTGGCCCGCTTCACCGGTGACCTTGCTCCGCAATCGAAAGATGTTCCCAAAGCGGAACTCGTTCAAGAGCCGCTATGTGGAAGCGCCACCAATAGCTGGCGACGGTAGAGGGGCAGTTTCTCGTGGCCGAAAACTACGCTCATGGCGAAGGTTGATCGAACTTTCTCAAATTTGTTCTGGAATCAGAACAGACCTTTAAGTGTCAGTGACTTACGGGGGGTGCCGCACCCAGGTGAAGAATCTTGTCCTGGAATCAGAACAAGACTTCAGAGTGCTTACGCGCCGGCGGTGGCTTTGGCGGGCGTCTTGCCGGCTTGCGGCGGGTAGGCGAAGCGGTAGCTCTGGGTGTCGATCTCGCGGCGCAGGTCGCTCCAGATGCTGTCGGGCATGTTGACGAAGACCTCGACCACTTTCGGGTCGAACTGGCGGCCGCCCCACTTCTGGATCTCGGCCTTGGCGGCGGAGAGTGATTGCGCGGCGCGATACGGGCGGTCGCTGGTGATGGCGTCGAGCGTGTCGGCGATGGCGAAGATGCGCGCCCCGAGCGGGATCTCGTCGCCCTTCAGCCCGCGCGGGTAGCCGGTGCCGTCGAACATCTCCTGGTGCGAGTAGACGATCTCGGCCGCCTCCGCGAGGAAGGGGATCTTGCGCAGCATCTGGTAGCCGCGGTAGCAGTGCTCGCGCATGATGGCCTGCTCGTCTTCGGTGAGCTTGCCAGGCTTGCGCAGGATGGCGTCCGGGATAGCCATCTTCCCGATGTCGTGCAGGAAGGCGCCACGCGCGATCACGCGGATCTCCTGGCTGGAAAGCCCCATGGCGCGGGCCATCGCGATGGTGAATGCGGTCACGCGCTTGGAGTGGCCTTCGGTCTCGGCGTCCTTGAGGTCGAGCGCGTCGCCCAGCGCTTCGAGCGTGATGTCGTAGGAGCGTTCCAGGTCGCTCATCGCCTGGCGGAGCTGCTCGGTGCGCGCCGCGACCAGCGATTCCAGGTTCGACTGATAAGCGCGGTTCTCGAGCTTCAGGCGGCGGTGCTCCAGCGCGCGCCGCACGGTGGCCAGCAGCTGCTCGCGCTCGAAGGGCTTGAGCAGGTAGTCGTAGGCGCCGTTGCGGATGGCGGCGAGCGCCACCGAGATGTCGTGGACCGCGGTCACCATGATGACCGGCATGTCGGGATACGCTTCCTTGGTGCGCTCCAGCAGCGCGACGCCGTCCATCTCCGCCATCATCAGGTCGCTGAGCATGAGCTCAAACTCCTGGCCGGACTGCAGGACGTTGAGAGCCTGGAGGCCGGAAGCGGCCTGCGAGCAGCGGAAGCCCGCGGCGTTGAGCATGGAAGAAACGATCTCGCGTATCGCCTCTTCGTCGTCGACGACCAGGATGCGCTCGGTGCTCATGAAAGGGTGGGGAACCTTTTCCGGGGGAGTCACATTGTACACAGAGTTGCCGCCGAAACAATCGGGCAAATTTCCCCGGCTCGCCGCCCTTGCCCGGCCAGCGTTCAAGCGCGCCGCCGCGCGGCGTGCCGGTTACTAAAGTAACGCCGGGGAGTACCCGAAAAGGAGCGGGGTTAGGGTGTTTTCCGTGGTACTTTCACCCCGCTCAGACCCATGGACTTACTCCGCCTAGACACCGCTGCGGTGGTGCAGGCGTCTGCCGTGCTGATCCTGCTGGCCGGCGGGCTGCTGGTGTATCGCACCTTCCGCGAGAAGTACCTGCTCGCCTGGCTGCTGGGCTGGCTCGCGCTGCTGCTGCATAAAGTCAGCGGGCTGGCGGCGGGGCAGTTCGGGCCGCCGCGGCTGTGGAGCGTGCTCTCGCCGCTGTTCTTCACCGCGGCGATCCTGCTGATGGCGGCCGCGATCCTGTTCTACACCAACCGGATGCGGTGGCTGTTGCCGCTCGCCATCGTCGGGCTGGTGGCGCTGGACCTGGCGGTGGTCCGCACGCTGTGGTTCCCGCAGTCGGCCTGGCTGGAGTTCGTGATCGAGGGCCTGTTCACGGGCATCAAGGCGGCGGCGGCGGTGCAGATGGCCCTGTTCAGCCGCGGGCGGCGCGCCGTCGGTCCCTGGCTGCTGACCTTCACCTTCCTCTTCGTCCACATGCACGAGGGCGCCAGCGGCCACCTGGCGCTCGACATCGCGATCGAGCTGCTGCTGGCGCTCAGCATGGCGGTCGTCGTGCTCGACGACGCGCAGACGCGGGCGCGCCGGCTCGCCGTCGTCAACGAGATCACCCACGCCATCGCCGAGGCGCAGGACTTCCGCCCGATGATGGAAGTAGCCCTGCGCGAGTTGCGCGGCCTGATGGAAGCCCGCGCCGCGTGGTTCCGCTTGCTGGAAGGCGGCAAGCTGGTGCTGGCCGCGAGCATCGGGGAAGGCGCGACCGTGGGCGACGCGCGCCGCGAGATCCCGGTGGAGAACACCTTCAGCGGGCTCGTGATGCGCGAGCGCGCCCCCGGCGTCATCCGCGTGACCCACACCGACCCCGAGACCATGCAGCGGATGATCCGCGATGGGTTCGACCACGTGATGGTCATTCCGGTGCAGGGCAAGAACGGGGTGATCGGGACGATCGCCCTGGCCTCCAGCGACCACCGCAGCTATCGCCCGGACGAGACCCAGTTCCTCAGCGCGACCGCCAACCAGCTCGGCGTCGCGTTCGAGAACCTGCGGCTGTTCGAGCAGATCGCGCACTCGCAGCGGCAGTGGATCCGCACCTTCGACGCCATCGAAGACGCCGTCCTGGTGCACGACGACCACTCCAACATCATCAAGCTGAATCGCCCGCTGCTGCGGAAGCTCGGCAAGGAGTACCGCGAGGTCGTCGGCGCGAATTGCGAAGTCGTGTTCCCGGGCGCGGGCAAGGATTGGGAAGGCTGCCCCTACTGCGCCCACGGCGACAGCCTGCACGAGTCGCTCGACCCCTGCTTCCCCGGCTACTCGCTGGTCACGACCACGCAGTATCACGAGGAGAGCGGCGCGACCTCGACCATCCACACCATCAAGGACACCACCGAGCGGCGCGCGGTGGAAGAGCGCTACCGCCTGTTCTTCGAGCGCGTGCAGGAGGGCGTGTTCGTCTCGACCCCGGAAGGCCGGCTGCTCGACTGCAACGACGGCTTCGTGCGCCTGCTGGGCTACAGCTCGCGCGAAGAGCTGCTCTCGGTCGACATCGCGCACGACCTCTACGCCTCGCCCGGCGACCGCGAGCGCTTCCGCGCGGCCATCGCCGAGCACGGCGCGCTGCGCGACTTCGAGTTCGACCTGCGCCGCAAGGACGGCTCCATCATCAAGGTCCGCGAATCCAGCTTCGCGCTGCGCGATGCCCAGGGCAAGATCGAGCGCTACCAGGGCTTCCTGCTCGACATCACCGAGAAGAAGCGCGCCGAATCGGAGATCAAGCAGCGCAACCGCGAGCTGAAGGCCCTCAACGCCATCGCCAGCGTCGCCAACCAGTCCTTCGACCTGGAGCACATCCTGGAGCACGCGCTCGGCCAGGTGACGCAGCTGTTCGGCGTGGACACCGGCACCATCAACCTGTTCGATGAAGACACGCTCACGCTGCGCCGCGTGGCGGGCTTCGGCTACGACTCCGACACCGGCCGCGGGCTGCAGGAGTTCCAGATCCCGCTGGAGTTCTACGAGACGGTGAAGGCCTCGCGGGCGCAGGTGATCACGCACCAGCACCTGCCGCACCTGCCGGGCGTGATCGCCGACTTCGTCCGCGCCGAGCGCCTGCAAAGCTGGCTCTGGCTGGTGCTGTGGGCCAACGACAAGATCGTGGGGACGCTCGGCATCTCGAGCCGCGATGCGCGCGAGTTCACGCCCAGCGAGGAGACCTTGCTGGTCGCCATCGGGAGGCAGCTCGCCAACACCATCGAGAAGGTGCGGCTGTACGAGGAGACGCGGCGCGCCTACGAGGACCTGACGCGCACGCAGGAGCAGCTGCTGCAGAGCGAGAAGATGAGCGCCATCGGGCAGCTCATCTCCGGCGTGGCGCACGAGCTGAACAACCCGCTGACCGCCATCCTGGGTTACGCACAGCTGCTCGAGAACGAGGAGCTCGACGAGCGCTCGCGCGACTTCGTCAGCAAGCTCTACCGGCAGGCGCAGCGCACGCACAAGATCGTGCAGAACCTGCTCTCGTTCTCGCGCCAGCGCAAGCCGCAGAAGCAGTCGGTGGACCTGCGCCGCGTGCTGGAGGAGACGCTGGCGCTGCGCGACTACGACCTGAAACTGAACAACATCTCGGTGGAGCGCGAGTTCGAGTCGCCGCTGCCCGCCGTCACCGCCGACCCGCACCAGATCGAGCAGGTGTTCCTCAACGTCATCAACAACGCGGTCGACGCGATGCTGGAGGTCGCGCGCGGCGGCGCGCTGCACGTCCGCGTGCACGCGCGCAACGGCTACGTCGCGGCCGAGTTCCGCGACACCGGCCCCGGCATCCGCGATTCCAAGCGCATCTTCGACCCGTTCTACACCACCAAGGGCGTGGGCAAGGGGACCGGGCTCGGACTGAGCATCTGCTACGGCATCATGAAGGAGCACCAGGGCGAGATCACCGCGCACAACCACCACGAGCGCGGCGCGGTCGTCACGGTGCGCCTGCCGGCGGCGGCCAGCGCGCCGGACGAGGAGCCGCGCAGCCGCGCCCTGCGCAAGCAGCCCGCGCTCGCCGGCCGCGTCCTGGTGGTCGACGACGAGGAAGCAGTCCTCGACTTCGAGGCCGAGGTGCTGCGCGGCGCCGGGCTGGAAGTCGTCACGCGCATGAGCGGCGAGGAAGCCGTCGCGCTGCTCCAGTCCGAGACCTTCGACGCCATGATCATCGACGGCAAGATGCCCGGCGGCTGGACCGGCATGGACGTCTACCAGTGGGTCGCCGAGAACCGCCCCGGCCTGGAGCGGTCCATCCTGTTTGCCATCTCCAACTTCGGCGACACCGACATCCGGCGCTTCATCGAGGACAAGAAGATCCCCTGCATCGTGAAGCCCTTCGAGGTCGACGACCTCATCGCGATCACGCGGCGGCTGCTGAAAAAGTCGAAGGCCGTGGCAACAGGCTCGTAGGTCAAGCCGTCCAAACCTGTGTCGGCGGCGTCCTCAGACCGTCGCAAGAATTACTCACACCCCGGACAAAAGTGTGTACTTTGGTGCCACTCTCCGGCATCCGGAGTTCCTGCTGCTCCCCGCCTTAGCCTGCTCGAGCTAGTGTAAAAACTTCCGGAACTTGCTGTTTCCCAATGGGTTAGTACCCAAGTCAGTGGAATGTGGAAATCCTCGGGGCTTGGGCAGACTGATTGCTCTCTACTAGGCCGTTGGACGCGCGGCCCGTCTCTCCCCTTGTACGTTTTCGGCCGCGCCAGGCAGTAAGACCGGACGCAGAACCGGACAGAGAAGCGACAGACCCTCGGGTCAGAAAGAGGAACCATGGCGAGCAGCTCCAAAGTCCTGTACCTCCCCGGCGTCGCGGCGATCGCGAGCGCTGACCGGGAGCGGATCTACGAAGCCAACCGGCATCGCGTGTACTCGCTGGCCTTCTGGATGACGAACAACGAACTCGCCGCCGAGACGGTGGCACAGAACACTTTCGTGCGCGCCTTCGCCGCGGCCAGCGAGCCGACGGCCGAGATGATCGACCGCGCGCTGCTCGCCGAAGTCCGCGAGCTGATGCCGGTGGGCGAGCTGACGCTCGCGTGCGCGCCGGCCACCGCGGTCGTCAACGTGCGCCGCAACGTGAAGCGCGTCCACCTGGAGTGCGCCGTGGTCGAGCTGCCGGCGACCGAGCGCCTGCTCTTCCTGCTGCACGACGTGGAAGGGTACGACCAGACCAAGATCTCCCGGCTGCTGGGTGTGAGCGCCGATGAAGTGCTGCAGGGCCTTCACCAGGCGCGGCTCCGCATGCGGGAGCTGATCGCAGAACAGAACTAGTCTCCATCTCCTCTCCTTGCTTCGCCCCTCGGTCGTCACCGAGGGGCTTTTTTATTGTCGACTGACGCACTGCGAGCGCTCACCGAGCGCGACAAGGATTCGAGCAATGATCGCGAGAGCGAGATGCAGGACGACTGACGCTGCAGGCACGCTAGCGAGACACGTCTATTTCACTGCTACGCGTATCCTGCCTACTAAATCCTGGCAGCGCGCGTCCGCCTGCAGGGTACCGGGACATCCGCCGCCGTCCTTGAGCGCGATCAAGCCAGGTTCGCGTTCTTGGAAGGCTTTCTCCCACCAAGCGAGGGCCTGTTCCTTGTCGCCGAACCTGTCGGCGAGCAATCCCAGGTAGACAGGAGAGACGTAGCGCGTGCGGGACATCTCCCTCAAGAGCCGGTACTGTGTACGGTAGTACCCGTCGACGCCGCCTGCCTCGTATGCGCGCTGCAGCGGTTCCCGCAGCTCAGGCCAGTTCTCGCCGCCCAAGGCCCGCGCTTTCTGGTACTCGAGGACGGCGGCGTCATTGTGACCCTGGGCCTCGTAGGCCATCCCGAGGCTGATATGCGTCCGCGGGTAATTCGGATCCATCTCCAAGGTCTTGTTCAGTTGTGCCCAGGCTTGGTCGGCACGGCCCAGGCTGAAATAGATCCCAACCAGGTCATTGTTGATGGTCAGCGACAGCGGATCGAGCGAGCGCGCGCGCTCGATCTCCACGAATGCCTCGGCCTGCCGTCCCCGACCTGAGAGGAATCGAGCGTACCAGTAGTGCGCGGTGGCATTTCCTGGTCCGACAGCGATCGCCTGGCGGAAATAGCGCTCGGCAGTGGTCAGGTCCCAGGCATACTCCGCCGAGGTCGCCGCCAGCACCGTATAGGCTTCCGGCAGATTGGGATCCAGTTCGAGGGCCTTCAGGGCGGAGGCGCGCGCTAAGGCCAGGACTTCGCGCGGACGTCGAGCCCGGAATGTACCCGAGTCGTACAAGGCATAGGCTTCGGCCAAGTGCGCGTGAGCGGGGCCGTACCCGGGGTCCTTGCGGATCGCCTGCTGGAAGTAGCTCACCGCTTTGTTCACGCTCTGCTCGGTGCGTTGCGCCAGGAAGAAACGCCCCTGGAGGTAAAGCTGATACGCCGCCGGATCCACAGGACGGATCTCGGCCAGGCGGGTGCGCTCCTCCGGCGTCACTTTGGCCCGGATCTCGCCGGCGATGGAGCGCGCGATCTCAGCTTCCAGCGGCACGATCTCGTCCAGGTTGCGCTCGTAACTCTGTGCCCAGAGATGCTGGTCGGTTGTGGCGTCGATCAACTGCGTAGTGACACGGATGCGGCTGCCGGACCGCATCAGGGAGCCTTCGACCACCGCATCCACCTTCAACTCGCGAGCGATCTCCGGGAGTGGCTTTCGTTGTTTCTTGTACTGCATGGCGGAAGTGCGCGAGATCACGCGCAGGGACCTGATCCGCGCCAGTTCCGTCGTGAGCTCGTCCGTCATTCCATCGGCGAGGTATTCCTGCGTCGCGTCGCCGGTGAGGTTCTCGAACGGCAGGATGGCAATGGCCCGAACCGGCGCCGGGCTTGCCGAAGGCGAGCCCCGCCAGCCCCGGAAAGCCAATACGCCGGTACCGATCGAGAGCGCCAGCACCATCAGCAGCGTCGCGCTCGCCGGCCACGGCCGCGGCTCCGATGCTTCCGGTGGGCCGCCTGCGAGCACCTGACGTGCGACAACGACCGGAGCCGCAGCCATGGGCAGCGGCTCCGGTGTCGGTATCTCGACCGCAGCGATGAAGCGGTACCCGCGCTTGGGGACGGTCTCAATGAAACGCGGCGCCTCGGCGGAGTCGCACAAGACCTCGCGCAACCGGTTCACGGCATTGTTCAGGCCATGATCGAAGTCGCCGGCGGTCGCCTCTGGCCAGAGCAGCTCATGGAAGTCCTCCCGCGGAACCAGTAGACCGCGCCGCTCCACGAGCAAAAGGAGGACCTTCAGTGGCTGATCTTGCAGGCGCATCCGGGTGCCGTGCTTGTAGAGTTCGCCGGCCTGTGGGTCGAGCTCATACGCTCCGAAGCGTAGCAGTAGACGGACTGGTGCCGGCAGCTTCAAGTGGAAGCTCTGCCTTGACGGCCGGGGAGGGGTTTTCGCCCGGAGTCTAGCACCCGGCGAGCCGAGGACCAAACCCTTTCAGCAAGTTAGCCCGGGAGATGCGGAGGAGCGACTCATGACTTGTGCCGTGGCGATCTTCAGCAGAGACTGCGGCGAATTTCATCTTCAGGTACGCGGGCTCCCTAATAGCCACCAAGGAGGAAGATCTGATGAAACACGCAACCTTTTTCGCCTGGGCCCTGCTGACCGTGAGCCTGCTCGCATCGGCTCCGGTGGGGGCGCAGGAGTTCGGCCCGTGGTCGACGCCAGTCAATCTCGGTCCGGTCATCAATACGACGCTGTATTTTGAGCAGGGCGCGTGCATTTCCAAAGACGGACTGAGCCTCTACTTTCATTCCAACGGCCCCGGCGGTTTCGGAGCGGCGGATATCTATGTTTCGCAGCGTCCCAGCGTGGATGCGCCCTGGGGACCGCCGCAGAATCTAGGGCCGATCATCAACACCCAGAGCGGAGAGGCATCTCCCATGCTCTCTCCTGATGGCCATCGCTTGTATTTCCAGAGCGGTCGCCCGGGCGGCGCGGGCGCAGCCGACCTCTACGTCTCGCGGCGACACAACAAGCGCGACGACTTCGGCTGGCAGCCCCCGCAGAATCTCGGAAGTGGCGTCAACACTGCTGCGCTTGAGCAGCAAGCTTGGATCTTCGAGGACGAGACCACAGGGATCACCACCCTGTACTTTACCTCCAACCGTCCGGGGGGCTTGGGCGGGAGTGACATCTACGCCAGTGAGCTTCAGCCGGACGAAACCTTTGGTCCGGCAGTACTCGTGGCGGAACTGAGCAGCCCTGCGAACGACGGAGGGCCCACCATCCGTCGCGACGGACTCGAGATCATCTTTCCCTCGAACCGCGCGGGTTCGCTCGGTTCCTTTGGCGACGATGACCTTTGGGTTGCGACACGGCCCACCACTTCCGATCCCTGGTCCGCGCCGGAGAACCTCGGCCCTGTGGTGAATACGGAGTTCACTGACGGGCTGCCGGAGCTTTCGGCTGACGGAACCACCCTGTACTTCAACTCAGCCGATCCGACGCGCACAAGTTTCGACTTGTTCGTCACCACCCGCACCAAGCTCAAAGCGGACGAATAGTCCGTCGGGACGAATCGATCGGCGAGGTGAGTCCGAACTGCGGAAGCGCGGCCTGCACACCGATAGCAGTGACCTCGACTTCACCATCTTCGGAAGCCTGATTTAGACTCCCGGCGTGGGCACGTCCGCTCGGCGCCGGGAGTCGCTCCGCAACAAGCTGGTGCGCTGGCGCATCAACCTCTTCTACTTCCTGGCCAGCAGCGGCACGCGCGCGACCTACGTCTCCGACGACTGGCTGGAAGCCGAGCTCACCGTCAAGCTGAACTGGCGCAACCGCAACTACCGCGGCACCATCTTCGGCGGCACCCTCTACTCCGCCCTCGATCCCGTGTACATGCTCATGATCGCGCGCAACCTCGGGCCGGAGTACAGCGTGTGGGACACGCGCGCGACCATCCACTTCAAGAAGGCGGGACGCGGTAAGCTGTATGCTCACTTCCGGATCGAGGAGGCGGAGTTGCGAGCGATCCGCGAGTTGACCGCCGGCGGCGAGGCGGTCGAGCGGCAGTACACCGCGACGCTCGTGGATCGGGAAGGCACGCCGCACGTCGTGGTCGAGAAGACCATCTACATCCGCAAGCGGGACCCGAACAAAGCGCATGGCAAAGATCGCGTTTCTTCAATGCTCCAAATGCGGTGACAAGCTCGCGGCCGACCGGCCGCAGACGCTCTGTCCGAAAGACGGCGGGTCGCTCTACGTCCGCTACGACCTCGCGGCCATCAAGAAAGATTTCACGCGCGAGTCGCTTGCCGGGCGCCCGGCGACGATGTGGCGCTACGCCGACGTCCTGCCGGAGGCCGACCCCGTCTCGCTCGGCGAAGGCTTCACCCCCATGCTCGCGTCGCGCAAGACGCCCAACGTCTTCATTAAGGACGAAGGCCTGAACCCGACGGGCTCGTTCAAAGCGCGCGGCCTGTGCGCGGCCGTGACGATGGCGAAGCACTACGGGCTGCGCAAGCTGGCCATCCCGTCGGCGGGGAACGCGGCGAGCGCGCTGGCGGCGTACGCGGCGGCCGCCGGCATCGAGGCGCACATCTTCATGCCCAAGGACGTGCCGCAGGCGAACCTGGTCGAGTGCCAGAGCTACGGCGCGCGCGTCACGCTGGTCGACGGCCTGATCTCCGATTGCGCGCGCACAGTCGGCGAGCAGAAGGAAAAGCAGGGCTGGTTCGACATCTCGACGCTGAAGGAGCCGTTCCGCGTCGAAGGCAAGAAGACCATGGGCTACGAGGTCGCCGAGCAGCTCGGCTGGCGGCTGCCGGACGCGATCTTCTATCCCACCGGCGGCGGCGTCGGCCTCATCGGGATGTGGAAAGCGTTCGACGAGATGGAGCTGCTGGGCTGGATAGGCAAGAAGCGTCCCAAGATGATTGCCGTCCAATCAACCGGTTGCGCGCCCATCCCTAAAGCATGGGATGAAGGCAAGCCGGTCTCGGAGATGTGGAAAGATGCGCGCACCGTCGCCGCCGGGCTGCGCGTGCCGAAGGCGTATGCCGACTACATCATCCTCGACATCTTGAAGAAGTCGAGCGGCACGGCCGTCGCGGTGACGGACGAAGAGATCTTGGATTGCGTGCGCCGGTGGGCGAGCGAAGAGGGCGTGTTCGCCGCGCCGGAGGGAGCGGCGTCGCTGGCAGCGTACGACCGGCTCATCGCCTCGGGCTTCCTGAAGCCGGGCGACACCTGCGTGCTGTTCAACACCGGCTCCGGGCTGAAGTACATCGACGTGGTCGCGGCAGCAGGGAAGAAGCAGGCCGCCATGCCGGCGGGACGGAACATCGGGGGAATCATCGGGCCATACTGATCGAGCCATCGAGCGATCGGGTCATCGAGTCAATGACAGAGCGTCTTTACTACTCCGACAGCTTCCTCTACGAGTTCGACGCGCAGGTCGTCGACGTCGTCGAGCGCGACGGTCGCACCGCGGTCGTGCTCGACCGCTCGGCGTTCTATCCGACCTCGGGCGGGCAGACCCACGACATCGGCACGCTCGAGGGTAGAGACGGCCTGCTGGCCGTCTCCGAAGTGACGGAGGACGAAGACACCGGCACCGTCTTCCACTTCATCGAGGGCGCGGCGCCCGCGAAGGGAACCGCCGTCCACGGCAAGCTCGACCGCGCGCGCCGCCGCGACCACATGCAGCAGCACACCGGGCAGCACGTGCTTTCGGCGGCGTTCGAGAAACTCTTCAACATGCCGACGGTCTCGTTCCACATGGGAGCGGAGTCGTGCACCATCGACCTCGACACCAAGTTGCTCGATGCGAAGCAGCTCGAGCGCGCCGCCCAGCTCGCCAACGAGGTTGTGCTCGACGACCGGCCGGTGGCGATCGAGTTCGTCACCCCCGACGAAGCGAAGCAACGCAACGTGCGTAAGCTGCCGCCACTGAAGGGTGGCCAGACGAAGCTTCGGCTGATCGACATCCAGGAATTCGACCTCAACGCCTGCGGCGGGACGCACGTGCAGCGCACCGGGCAGATTGGCGCGATCCTCGTTCGCAAGCAGGAAAGAGTGAAGCAGGGCGCGCGCGTGGAGTTCGTCTGCGGCGCGCGCGCGGTCGCGACCGCGCAGAAAGACTTTGCCGTGCTCACCGACGCGGCCGCCGCCTACACCACGCATATCTGGGAGGTGCCGCAGCAGATCCGCAAGCAGCAGGAGGAGACCAAGGCCGCGAGCAAGGCGCAGCAGAAGCTGCTGGAAGAGCTGGCCGCGATGCACGCCGCCAAGCTGCTGGCCGAGACGCCGGAGCAGAACGGCCGGCGCGTGATCACGCAGGTGTTTGCCGACCGCGGCCCCGAGTTCGTGAAGTTCCTGGCGCACCAGCTCACCGCCGACGCGCAGCGGCAAGCGGTCGCGCTGCTGGCCTCCACCGCCGGCCAGCCGACGCTGGTGTTTGCCTGCACCGCTGGTCTGGACTACAACATGGGCGCGCTGCTGAAGGACGCGGTCACGGCGCGCGGCGGCCGCGGCGGCGGGTCGAAAGAGATGGCCCAGGGCGGCGTGCCGAGCGCGAACGACGCGGAAGTGGCCGTGAAAGAGACTGCGACAAAAGTATGAACAGGTAGGTGCGGGCGACCCGCCCGCACTCGCGCCGGCTAGTTGCCGGCGCCTACCTGAGAGGGAAAAGGGGAGACATGAAACTCCGAAGCGTTCTCGTTCTGATGATCCTGGCTTCGTTCGCCACCGCCCAGCAACCCGATTTCTCCGCCGCCAAGGCCGAGGCCGTGAAGCACCTGCAGGAGCTGGTGCGCATCGACACTTCGAACCCGCCGGGCAACGAGACCAGGGCGGCCGAGTACCTGAAGAGCGTGCTGGCGAAGGAAGGCATCGCCTCCGAGATCGTGGAATCGGCGCCCGGGCGCGGCTCGCTCATCGCGCGCCTGAAGGGGTCGGGCGCGAAGAAGCCGCTCCTGCTGATGGGACACCTCGACGTCGTTGGGGTGGAGCGCGCGCGGTGGACCGTCGACCCGTTCGCCGCCGAGATCAAGGACGGCTACGTCTACGGCCGCGGCTCTTCCGACGACAAGGGCATGGACGCGGCGAACCTGGTCGTCTTCCTGACGCTGAAGCGGCTGAACGTGCCGCTCGACCGCGACGTCATCCTGCTGGCCGAGGCGGGCGAGGAAGGCACCACCGAGTTCGGCATCGACTTCTTGGTGGAGAAGCACTGGGAGAAGATCGCCGCGGAGTACGCGCTCAACGAAGGGGGCGCGTCACTGGTGACGCCCGACGGCCAGGTAGCGGTGGTCGGGGTCTCGCCCACGCAGAAGATCCCGCGCGGGCTGAAGGTGATCGCGCGCGGCTCGAGCGGGCACGGCTCCATGCCGCGGCTCGACGACCCCATCACGCACCTGGCCGCCGCGGTCGCGAAGATCGGCCAGTGGCAGCCGCCGATGCGGCTGAACGACACCACGCGCGCCTTCTTCGCGCGCCTGGCGAAGATCTCGCCCGCCGACCAGGCGTGGTTCTACACCCATCTCGAGGACCCGAAGACGCAGCAGCAGTTCCGCGAGCACGACATCGCGCTGAACTCGATGCTGCGCACCTCGATCTCGCCGACCATCATCCAGGGCGGCTTCCGCGAGAACGTGATTCCGGCGGAGGCGGAGGCTACGCTCGACGTCCGCGCGCTGCCCGACGAGGACATGCCGAAGTTCATTGCCACGCTGAAGGAGCTGGTCAACGACCCCGCGGTGGAGATCGTGCCACTGGAGCGCGGCCAGCAGCGGCCGCCGGCGCCGCCCTCGCGGCTCGACAGCGAGATGTACGCGGCGCTGGAGCGCGCGCAGCAGAAAGCATGGCCGGGCGCGGCCACGCTGCCCGTCATGCAGGTGGGCGCCACCGACTCGGCGCAGCTGCGCGTGAAAGGCGTGCAGGCCTACGACATCGCCATCCCGCAGACCGACGAAGACCGCAAGCGCGTCCACGGCAACGACGAGCGCATCAGCGTGGAGCAGCTCGGCAAGTTCGTCGAGTACCTGTGGCACGCCACCACCGACATCGCCGGGAAGAAGTAGGAGGCCGCCATGAGCCGAGCGCTGGTTCTGGGCGTGGTCCTGCTGGCGGCGTGCGTCGGCGCGCAGGTGGCCGATGCGCCGGGCATACAGCTGGTGGAGTTCAAGCCGCTCACGCAGGACTTCGAGGTCATTCACGGCGACGTCGAGAAGACGGGCGAGCCGTTCGTGATGCGTATCCGCGAGCTGCGCGGCGGCTTCATCCCGCCGCACACCCATCCGGTGGACGAGCACATCACGGTGCTGGAAGGAAGAGTCTGCCTCGGAACCGGGCCGGACTTCGACCGCGCCAAGCTGCGCTGCCTCGGCCCCGGCGGGTACGCGTTCTTTCCCAAGGGCACGATGATCTTCGGCGAGACGCCCGAGCCCGCCACCGTGCAGGTACACGGCGTCGGGCCGTTCCATCTCCACTGGAAGTATCCGGTGCAGAGCTTCGATTCGCCCGACGCGGCGCAGGCCTTCCGCTACCGCGCCGGCCAGCGCATCAGGACGAAGTACGGCGTGGGCACGATCGAGAAGGGCTGGCGCTCGGGGCCCATCATCCAGTACGAGACGCGCGTCGGCAGCGAGCTCGTGATGGCGACGGAGTCGGAGGTCAGCCTTGAGAAGTAGGGGAGATTGGTGGAGCTAGTCGGGATCGAACCGACGACCTCATCGTTGCGAACGATGCGCTCTCCCAGCTGAGCTATAGCCCCACTTGTCCGAGGAAGCCGCGCGGATGCGCGGGCTGAGACTTTCCTATTGTAGCAAGCAGATTGCGGAGCGTCACCCGATGGAGTGCTTGCCGGACTGCGACCCCAGCAGCCGGTGGATCATGTCGCGGACGCGCAGATGGTCGGAGGGCGCGATGTTGACGAACTCCAGGCCCATGCGCTGCGGGGTGGAGTGGCGCACCTTGGCCTTCATCACGATGAAGTCGCCCTTGTCGCTCGCGGGCGGGCGGAAGCGCAGCTCGATCTCGGCGCCCACCGGGTACTGCTTGGGCCCGAGCAGGCCGATGCCGGTGGCCGAGATGTCGCAGGCCTGCGCGACCTGGATATCCGCCCCGTTGCCGTAGCGGACTTCAAACTGCGCATTCGCGCGGGGGGTGACGCGCCGGTCGCCGCCGGTCGGTGTGGTGGCCATAAGCTCCGTCGTGCTGGTGGTTTCCATATAGTACAGGGAACGCCCGCCGCCAACTCCCCCGAAATGGCGGCGGGCTTCCGTTCGGCTGCGGTGGAGCCGGCCCCTGCCGTCTTCACCGTGCACATGCACTTTCGCCCAAGCCCCGGGAACCGTCAAATTACGGAAGTAACGCGCGCCGGATCACTTGAAATCGAAGGAGACCAGGGTGGCGCCGCCTTCCTGCGGGAAGTAGGTGAGCTGCATCTTGCGGCCCGGGATGAGCAGGCTGCGCATGTTGCCATAGAGCACCAGCGTGCGCGGGTCCTTGTCGCCCTTGGCGCGCAGCCGGACGAAGGACTTGTTGGGCTGCCCGATGGGCGCGTCGAAGTAATCCACCTGCTCGATCACGCCGATGTCGGTCTTGAGGTTGCCGCTCATGGTTGAGAGCGGCCCCGCGGCGAACGTCCCGCCGCCGGCGCCCGCCAAGGCGGGTTCCAGGCCCGGCAGGCGGATCAGGCCGCGCACCTTGGCCTCGAGCAGGGCGTTGAACGCCAGGATCCCGCTGATGGTCAGCAGGATCAGCGTCATGAACAGGCCGTCCACGGTCCAGTGCGGCGGCACTCCGATGTCGCCGGTGAAGACCATGTAGACGATGAAGGCGAATGGTATGGCCGCGAGCAACAGCGAGATCCCGATGGCTCTCATGCCGTCTCCGCTATCCGAGGTGACAACGCACCAAGATAACGGAAAGCGCGGCGAGGCGGAAGAGTCCAAGGGGTCGGGGCAAAAGGCAGCAGCTCGGGTGCATCACAATCAGTGCGCCCGCGAACCGGGTGCGAAAGGAGCCTTATGAAGGCTTTGCTTTGGGTCGGGATCATCCTGGTGGTGCTGGGCGTGCTGTCGCTGTTCGTGCCCATCCCGCGGCAGGAGAACCACGGCGTGGAAGCGGGCGGCGTGAAGATCGGGGTGCAGACCAAGACCGAGGAGAAGGTCTCGCCGATGATCAGCGCGGCGCTCATCGTGGTCGGAGGCGTGCTCGCGGTCGCGGGTTCGCGCAGCGGTCGCAGCTAGGGTCCGAAGAGATCAAAAAGGGCCGGCATGGCGCCGGCCCTTCTGGTTGGAAGCGGCTTACTGGTTATTCGCGGGTAGCGGGTGGCCGCTGCGCTCGGCGATGACCTTGCGCGCGTTCTCGGCCAGCGCCTTGGCCTGGGGCAGCAGCTCGAGCGCCTTCATCACCTGCGGATCGGCCTCGGCCTGCACGCGCTGGCCTTCCTGCTGGCCGAACTCGGCGATGAAGACCTCGGTCTTGATGTTGGTGCGCACCCACTGATCGTTCTCCATCAGGTCGGCCTCGGTGTAGGCGACCTTCTGGCTGTCGAGGTAGCGGCGGAAGTCCTGCAGCACGGCGTCGTCGACCTGGAAGTCGCGCCCGACGTGCTTGCCGATGAGGTAGTGCTTGGCGAAGTTGAAGAAGGCGAAGTTCTGCAGCAGGGAATCCTGGAAGCGGTTGGTCTTCTGCGCCGCCAGCTTCACGTCGGGCGTGATGCCGCCGCCGCCGTAGACGGTGCGGCCGCTGTCGGTCATCTTCACTTCCTTGCCGTTGTTGTTGGCCTCGTCGCGGTGGTAGTAGTAGTCGTAGAGCGAGACGCCGGTGTACTCGCGCTGGATGAGGCGGCCCGAGGGCGTGTAGTACTTCGCCGTGGTCAGGGCCAGGCCGGTGTTCTCCGAGAGCGGGTAGACGGTCTGCACCAGGCCCTTGCCGAAGGTCGTCTCGCCGACGATCAGCCCGCGGTCATGGTCCTGGATGGCGCCGGCGACGATCTCCGCCGCGCTCGCCGTGCCGCGGTTCACCAGCACCACCAGCGGATACTCCTTGCCGCCGTTGCCGTGCGTGGCGCGGTATTCCTTCTTCGGGCTGGAGCGGCCGTAGTGCGAGACGACGACCGCGCCCTTCTTCAAGAACTTGTCGGCCACGCCCACGCCTTCGCTCAACAGCCCGCCGGGGTTCTGGCGCAGGTCGAGGATCAGGCCCTTGATGTCGCCGAACTCGTCGAGCGCCTGCTGCACCTCGTGCTCGGTGTTCTCGTTGAAGCCGTTCACGTGGATGTACCCGATGCCCGGGCGCACCATGAACTTCAGGTCCACCGAGTAGCGCGGGATCTCGTCGCGCATGACGGTGAAGTCGAGCGGCTTCTCCGAGCCCTCGCGCAGGATGGTGATCTTGACGGTGGTGCCCTTGGGCCCCTTGAGCAGGTCGGCGACCTCGCCGGTGTTCATGTTGTCGGTGGGCTTGCCGTCGACGGCGACGATGACGTCGCCCGGTCGGATGCCGGCGCGGTAGGCGGGCGTCCCGACGAAGGGCGCGATCACGATGATCTTGTTGTTGCGCGGGCCGACCGTCATGCCCACGCCGTAGTACTTGCCGCGCTGGTCCTCGCGCAGCAGCGAGTAGCTCTTGGGATCGAAGAAGTTGGAGTGCGGGTCGAGCACCCGCAGCATCCCCGGGATGGCGCCGTTGTAGATTGCCTTGTCGGGATTCACCGGCTCGGCGTAGTTCTGCTCCACCAGGTCGTAGACGGTGGAGAAGGTGCGCAGCGAGTCGCGCACGTCGGAGTCGGAGGTGCCGGCGCTGGGCGTCACGCGCTGCCCGAACACCACTCCGAGCATGCCGCAGAGCAGGATGACGACCAGGACAGGGAGCAGAGAACGGCGAGCACTACCAGCCATGAGAACTTCCTTCGCGAGCTTCCGTCACGGGACGGATGTGGATTTCGGGCAGTATAGCACTGAATCTGAGAGGCTTCCGGCGCCCGCCGGGAGCACCTCGCGTACCTTTTGTAAGATGCCGCCGCCGGTTCCCGGGCTGCGGCAGCTCTGTTTGGTTAGACGTAAGGGCGCGCGTTTCGATTCGTTTATCATTAACCCCTATGGACCTCGGGATGCCCGAGCTGATCTTCATCTTCCTGATCGCGCTGCTGATCTTCGGGCCGGCGCAGTTGCCGAAGCTCGGCCGGCAGCTCGGGAAGGCGCTGGGCGAGTTCAAGCGCGCCTCCAACGACTTCAAGCACCAGCTCGAGGACGAGGTCCACAAGCTGGAACTGGAGCAGCTGAAGGAAGAGGCGCGGAAGTCGGTAGGGCTGGAGCCGCCCGAAGGCACGGTGGCAAAAGAGAACGTGGACTACTCCAAGCTGAGCCACCAGGCGGCGTGGGAGCACGGCGAGCGGAAGATCCAGCCGCCGGCGGCGCAGACCCAAGCGGATGGCGCGGCGGTAGAGACGGCAAAGCCAGAAGCCGCGGCGGGCGAGTCGCCCGCCTCCACACGGGTCACGGGAGACCACGTTGCCTGAGACGGCCGTGGACCCCGCTCTCGACGTCAAGCACAGCGAAGAACTGAGCGGGATGAGCTTTCTCCAGCACCTGGAGGAGCTGCGGCGGCGGCTGATCTGGTCGCTGCTGGGGATCGCGGTGTGCTTTGGCGTGGCGTGGTACTACGCGGAGCGCATCTTCGGCTGGATGCAGCGGCCGATCGTGAAGGCGCTCCAGGCGCACCAGCTCGACACGCAGCTCGTCTACACCTCGCCCACGGAGCCGTTCAACATCTACCTGAAGATCGGGCTGCTGGGCGGGCTGTTCCTGGCGTCGCCCTGGGTGCTCTACCAGGTGTGGGCGTTCATCGCGCCCGGGCTGTACCGGAAAGAGAAGAAGTACGTCGCGCCGTTCCTGCTCTCGACGGTGGGGCTGTTCGTGGCGGGCGGCGCCTTCGGGTACTTCATCGTGTATCCCGCGGCGCTCGACTTCCTCATCGGGTACGGCCAGCAGTTCAAGCCGATGATCACGGTGGACAAGTACACCGACCTGTTCCTCACGGTCATCGCCGGCATGGGCGTGATCTTCGAGATGCCCATCCTCATCTTCTTCCTCGCGCTGATGGGGATCGTGAGCCCCGGTTTCCTGTGGCGGAACTTCCGCTACTCCATCCTGATCATCTTCATCATCGCGGCGGTGCTGACGCCGACCACCGACATCCTGAACATGTGCATCTTCGCGGCGCCGATGATCGTGCTGTACGTGCTGAGCATCGGGATCGCGTGGCTGGTGCACCCGGCGCGGAGAGTGGCGAAGGAAGCGGCGTGACAAAACACTTAACCACTAAGGACACGAAGGAGCACGAAGTAGTGCTTTCTTCTGGTTTCCTTCGTGATACTTCGTGTCCTTCGTGGTTAAAGGTCTTGGTCTTGGTTTACGCGGTTGCGCTCGCGGGATGTGGCGAGCAGAAGACCACGCTCGAAGGACCGGTCGCGGTGAAGGCGGAGTCGCCGCAGGCCGCGCCGCCGGTGCAGTACGCCGACGTGACCGCGCCCAGAATCGAAGGGCAGCGCGCGCTCGCGCACGTGAAGGCGCTC
>DATIBR010000055.1 GCA_035457425.1 Terriglobales bacterium | reverse complement strand
TGGCGTCGCTGAACCTGATGAAGTTCACCGCGCCCTCGGGGCAGTTCGACGTCGCGGCGTACCGGCACGCGGTGGACATCACCATCACGGCGCAGGAGATCCTGGTGGACTGGGCGAGCTACCCGACCGAGAGCATCATGCGGAACTCGCACGATTACCGCCCGCTCGGCCTGGGCTACGCCAACCTGGGCGCGCTGCTGATGGCCAACGGCCTGCCCTACGACTCCGACGCGGGACGCGACTACGCCGCCTGCGTGACCGCCATCATGTGCGGCGAGGCCTACCTGCAGTCGGCGCGCATCGCCGAGCTGTGCCCCTCGCTGGCGCCCGCCGGCCGCATCTCGCCCAACGACATCACCGGCGGAGCCTGCCCCGGCTTCTATCCCAACCGCGAGCCGTTCCTCGACGTCATCCGCATGCACCGCGCCTCCGCGAACCGCATCGGCCAGTCGCTGAACGCGCCCGGCACGCCGCAGTCCTGGACCAACACGCTCTCCACGCTGATCGAAGCGTCGAAGGACTGCTGGGACCAGGCGCTCGCGCAGGGCGAAAAGTCCGGCTACCGCAACGCGCAGGTCACCGTGCTCGCGCCCACCGGCACCATCGGCTTCATGATGGACTGCGACACCACCGGCATCGAGCCCGACCTCGCGCTGGTGAAGTACAAGAAGCTGGTCGGCGGCGGCATGATCAAGATCGTGAACCAGACCGTGCCCTCGGCGCTGTTCAAGCTGGGCTACACCGGCGACCAGGCCAACGCCATCGTCAGCTACATCGACGCCACCGGCACCATCGAGGGCGCGCCCCACATCAAGGACGAGCACCTGCCCGTCTTCGATTGCAGCTTCAAGCCCTCCAAGGGCACGCGCTCCATCGCCTACATGGGCCACGTCAAGATGATGTCCGCCACGCAGCCCTTCCTCTCCGGCGCCATCTCGAAGACCGTCAACATGCCCGAGAACGCCACCGTCGAGGAGATCATGGAGGCCTACCTCCAGTCCTGGAAGCTCGGGCTGAAGGCGGTCGCCATCTACCGCGACGGCTCGAAGAAATCGCAGCCGCTCATGGCCAAGGGCGGAGTGACGCACGAGAAGAGTAGCGCCGGCGGCCCGCCGGCCGTAGCGGAAGAAGTTCCGCAGTACGGCCCGCCGAAGGCGGTGCGCCGCAAGCTGCCCGACGAGCGCCTCTCGGTGACGCACAAGTTCTCGGTCGGCGGGCACGACGGCTACATCACCGTCGGGCTCTACGAGGACGGCACCCCGGGCGAGATCTTCATCACCATGGCCAAGGAAGGCTCGACCGTCTCCGGGCTGATGGATTCGTTCGCGACCTCGACCTCCATCGCGCTGCAGCACGGCGTGCCGCTCAAGCTGATGTGCGAGAAGTTCGCGCACTCGCGCTTCGAGCCCTCCGGCTGGACCAACAACCCGGACATCGGCTTCGCCAAGTCCATCATGGATTACATCTTCCGCTGGCTGCACCTGCGCTTCCTCACCGGCCAGCAGCAGAGCCTGTTCGACGGCCTCCGCCCGAAGATGATGGGCGCGCCCATTCCGGATGAACGGACGCTTCCGCCGCAGGGTGGTCTGCCTCCTGAGATCGGCAGTCGGCAAGCGACGATCGGCGATCCGGCGCAGCCGGTGGACCGCGGCCTGTATCACGCTGCCGATGCCATGAAGGACTACGTCGACATGGGCGACGCGCCCTCGTGCCACATCTGCGGCGCGATCATGACCAGGAACGGAAGCTGCTATAGATGCATGTCCTGCGGTTCCACAAGCGGGTGTTCTTAACCCGCATGAACCGCAGCACAAATGTCATCCTGAGCGAGCGGGCGGTTTCCGTGAGCGAAGGAACTGGATCGGCGGCCGCAGCCGCCACCATGAGCTGCGGCTCGACGAGTGGTTGCAGTTAGAAGAAACGCCGGATTATCCGGCACGCAGTAGGACCGATTAGCTGTTAAGCAGTTAACCGATTCGAGTACTGTGACCGGGGCGCGGCGCAAGCCGCGCCCTAGCTTTCAGAGAGTGGTACGTGCCAAACAGCGTCGAAAGCGCGACTGTGACCCGCGATGTTGCAACAACCTCGCTTCGCGACGTGTTAGCACATGCCGCTCAAATGGCTTCAATCCTCGCCCTAGTCACGTACCTATTTGGATTTGTCGTTGTCACACGCTACTTCGCAATACTCGGCGTAACGGGACTCGAGTTTTTCCGTGCGCAGTACGTCTTAGCCGGCGTTTGGGCTGTGATACCGATCTTGTTCGCCTTTGTGTTTATGTCAATGGGGGCCACCACGATCGACCAGCCGGAGCAATACT
>DATIBR010000054.1 GCA_035457425.1 Terriglobales bacterium | reverse complement strand
CAGTTCGCGACATACCCAGGGGACCAAAAATCTGATGTTGGCAAAAACGGTCCAGCGGCTCCTCGGCGAGCCTGCTTAAAGCTTTTCCGAGAATGATGAAGCCGATGTCGCTGTACTCGGCGCGCGAGCCGGGCGCGTGCGCGAGCGGCGTGGCACACGCCGCTCGCAGCAGGTCGTCGCGCGTGCGCGCGCTCTCGTAGAGGCGCGCGTACGCGGGCAGGCCGGAGGCGTGGGCAAGCAGGTGACGGAACGTCACCTGCTTGCCGGCGGGGAACTCAGCGAGGATCCATGCGACGCTCTGGTCGAGCTCGAAGAAGCCGCGCTCGTGGAGCAGCATCGCCATCGCCGTGGTCGCGACGACCTTGGAGACGGAGGCGAGGTCGTAGATGGTGTCCGGCTGGACGCGCGGCGCGTTCGCGTCGTACGTGAACGCGCCCAGGCCCTTGAGCGCGACAAGTCTTCCGAGGTGGGTGATGGCGACGGCGGCGCCGGGGAAGGCGCGCGTCTTGATTCCCGCGTTCAACACCTGCCAAGCCGCGGCGAAGCGGCGGTCCTGGTCCTCGTAAGCGGGCGTGAGCGCGGTTGCGTTCGTTGTCAGACAGGGACCGTCTTGTTGCAGTGGAGTAAATCGCTTATAACACGAGCGTTGACCCGCTCTCAATCGTACCGCGCGCTGCTGTTCCTCCTGCTGCTGGCCGCCGCCGCATCTTCGTGGGCCGCGGAGGACGACGCTCCCAAACAGATCGCTCCGGAGAAGCTGGCGGCGGTCGACGCCATCTACCAGCAGGCGATCGCGAAGGGCGAGATCGCGGGGGCGGTGGTGCTGGTCGGGCACGACGACGAGATCGTCTACCGCCGGGCGTTCGGCAAGCGCTGGTTCGGCCCGGCGGCCGAGCCGATGACCACCGACACCGTGTTCGACATGGCGTCGCTGACCAAGTCGCTGGCGACCGCGACCTCGATCATGCGGATGGTGGAACTCGGCCAGCTCCGGCTCAACGACCCGCTGACGCGCTTCCTCCCGGAGTGCGGGTCGAACGGCAAGGACGACATCACCCTCCGGCAGCTGCTCACGCACTACTCCGGCCTGGCGCCCGATCTCGACCTGCGGTCGCAGTGGTCGGGCTACGACACGGCCATTCGCCTGGCGTGCGCGGAAAAGCTGCCGTCGCCGCCGGGCGCGCGCTTCGTCTACAGCGACATCGGGTACCTGCTGCTGGGCGAGATCGTGGCGCGCGTGAGCAAGATGCCGCTGCCGCAATACGCCGACGCGCACATCTTCCAGCCGCTGGGGATGAAGCGCACGCGCTTCCTGCCGCCGGCGGAGTGGCGTCCGCAGATCGCGCCGACGGAATTCGACGGCGCGCGCTGGCGCGGCGTGGTCAACGACCCGACCGCGCGGCGCATGGGCGGAGTCGCGGGGCATGCGGGGCTGTTCTCGACCGCCGACGACCTGGCGCGCTTCGCCCAGGCGATGCTCGACAAGAAGCTGCTGGCGCCCGCGACCATCGAGAAGATGACGACGCCGCAGCAGCCGGCGAATGCGACCGTGCTGCGCGGGCTGGGCTGGGACATCGATTCGCCGTTCTCTTCGAACCGCGGCGAGCTGCTGCCCGTCGGCAGCTACGGCCACACCGGCTGGGCCGGGACGTCGCTGTGGATCGACCCCTACACGCAGACGTACATCATCATCTTGATCAACCGCGTCGGCCCGGCGGGGAACTTCACGCCCTCGCTGCGGACGCGCACGGCGACCGCGGTGGCGGCCGCGCTCAGGCTCGAGGTGAAAGACGAAGACCGCGCGCGCATCGCGGCCATCACCGGCTACAACGAGACGCTGGCGGGCGCGCGCCGGCTGGCGAGCCGCAACGGCAGCGTCAAGACCGGGATCGACGTCCTGGAAGAAACGAACTTCGCGGCGCTCCGGCCGGACAAGAAGAACCCGCGTCGCGTCGCGGTCTACACCAACCAGACCGGGCTCGACGCCGACGGCCGGCGCACGGTCGACGTCCTGGCGCGCGCCGAGGGCCTCAAGCTGGCGGCCATCTTCAGCCCGGAGCACGGGCTCTACGGCACGGCGGACACGGAAGAGGTGCCGGACGCCGTCGACCCGGCGACCGGCGTGATGGTCTACAGCCTGTACCGCAAGGGGCGGCGCGGGCGCATTACGCCCGACCTGCTGCGAGACATCGACGCCATCGTGTTCGACATGCAGGATGCCGGCGCGCGCTTCTACAGCTACGAGGTCACGCTCGGCTACATCATGGAGACCGCCGCGCAGGCCGGCGTGGAGGTCGTGGTGCTCGACCGCCCGAACCCGGTGACCGGCTCGTTCGTGCAGGGGCCGATGGCCGAAGGCGGTCCGCAGCGCCTCATCAATTACGTGGACGTGCCGGTGCGCCACGGCATGACGCTGGGTGAGCTGGCGCGGATGTACAACGGCGAGCGCAAGCTGGGAGCGAAGCTGACGGTCGTCCCGATGCGCGGCTGGCAGCGCGGCGACTGGTTCGATTCGACGGGCGTGGCGTGGGTGAACCCGTCGCCCAACCTGCGCAGCGCGAACCAGGCGACGCTCTATCCTGGGGTCGCGCTGGTGGAGGGGACGAACGTCTCGGTCGGCCGCGGCACCGACACGCCGTTCGAGGTCCTGGGCGCGCCCTGGATCCGAGCGCGCGAGCTGACCGACTACCTGAACGCGCGCCAGTTGCCGGGCGTGCGCTTCGTGCCGGTGAGCTTCACGCCCAACGATTCGAAATACAAAGGCGAGCGCTGCCAGGGCGTGAACCTCATCGTGACCAGCCGCAACGAGCTCGACTCGCCGGAGCTGGGCGTGGAGCTGGCGGTCGCGCTGCGGAAGCTCTATCCCAACGACTGGAAGCACGAGGAGTTGCCGAAGATCCTGGTGAACCAGCGCGTCTACGCCGCGATCGTCGCGGCGCAAGACCCGCGGCGCATCGCGGAGGACTGGCGCGAAGGCCTGGAAGCCTTCATCCAGCTGCGCGCGAAGTACCTGCTCTACAAGTAGGCTTCAGCGCCGAGGCGCAGGGGACGCCGAGGCCCTTCGTTCTTCCTCGGCGCGCTCCGCGCCTCTGCGCTGAACATGCAGCCTGTATCGGCTACTTCATCCCGAACAGCGCGTTGACGTGCGCCGTCACCGTGATGCGCTGGGCGGAAAAGCCCTCGGTGGGCGCGGGCGTGGCCTCGGCGGACATCGCCTTCATCGCGCCGCGGGCCTGCATCGGCAGGATGTGCACCGGCTCGTTGACGTCGACGGTGGCGTAGAGCAGCTCGCCGAGCGCGCGGCCGCCGGCGGTGGTGACCGCGGTGGCGGAGTTGCGCGCTTTCATGAAGGCGTCTTCCACGGCCTTCTTCTTGGCCGCTTCTATCTCCTGGAGCTCGTAGCCGAGGTTCTGGCCGCTGACCGTCTCGATGCCGGCAAACTGCTCGGTGAGCGGCGCGAGTTTTTCCCAGTCCTTCTGCTTGAGCTTCACGGTGATGTTGGTGGAGACGCGGTAGCCGAGGAGCTTCTGCTTGCCGCTCTTCCAGTCGTACATCGGCTGGACGGAAAAGAAGCCCATCTCGGCAGATTTGGGGTCGATGCCGTTGGAGCGCAGGATCTGGCGCACCTGCTCGGCGGCTTTCGCGGCTTTGTCGTAGGCGCCCTTGGAGGTGTCGTCCTGCGGCGAGATGCCGAAGCTGAGGACGGCGGTGTCGGGGTCGGCTTCGAACTTGCCGTCGGCACCGACGTAGACGCTGTTGGGCTGCGCGGCGACGGACGGGTGTTCCTGGGCCACGGCGAACGTGGCGCATAGCAGCAATAGGGCGAGCGCGAGTCTCTTCATGATCTTCTCCGGGACAACTCTCTGCATAAGAACGCTGGAACCGCGACGTCTTGCAGCGTACTCGCGGGGAGTGGCTAGTGGCTAGTGGCCAGGCGCGGGGCCTTGTAGTCCTTGTCGTCGCGGTAGACGACGCCCTCGGGGGTGAAGAGGATGCGAGCCCAATAGCGGCGCAGCATGAATTCGTCGCGCGCGACGGGAAACAGGGGCGTCACAAAATCGTTTCCCCAGTCGAAGACGAGCGCGCCGTCCTGGACGAGGATCCGGACTTTGACATTGGGCCGGTAGAAGTCGGCGCCGAACTGGTATTCGCCGGCGTAACGCTGGAGGTCTTTCTCCGCGACCGCGACCGGCTTCACCTGCGGAGGCTCGCGCTGCTCGCCGCGCGCGATGGCGGCGAGGTCGCCGGCGATGGGCGACTGCACGGCGGTGACCGAGATGTTGCTGAGCACGATCACGGTGAGGTCGTCGGCAGGGTAGTAGTCCATCACCGACGCGAAGCCGGGCGAGGTGCCGTTGGTCGAGATGACGAGGCGGCCGTCGCGCTGGCGAACGAACCA
This sequence comes from Terriglobales bacterium, assembly GCA_035457425.1. Taxonomy (NCBI): domain Bacteria; kingdom Pseudomonadati; phylum Acidobacteriota; class Terriglobia; order Terriglobales; species Terriglobales bacterium. The sequence goes on along the minus strand of DATIBR010000054.1, from coordinate 1,107 downwards.
TCCGTAGCGGTTGCCTTTGCCTTCGGTCCAGATCTTCTCGCGCGTCGCGCGGGAGAGCAGCTTGTCGGCGACCATGGCGTTGTGAAAGGCGTAGAGATCGTCGACCGTGGAGTAAAGCGAGCCGTTGCCGGTCTTGACCGTCCAGTCGAGGTAGGGTGGGTTCTCGACGCCGGTGGCGCCGCGCGGGGTGTAGCCCGAGGCATGCAGCGGGATCAGGTCGGCGGCGTTGGCGGGATGGCCGGTCGCCTTCAGGCCGAGCGGCGTGAAGACGTGCTCGCGCATGTACCGGCCGTAGTCCTGCCCGGAGACCACTTCGAGGATGCGCGCCAGCAGGTTGTAGTTCGAGTTGCTGTAGGCGTACTTGGTGCCGGGCGGGAAGTCGAGCGGCGCGTCGCGGAAGACGGCGATGAGCGAGGCCGGGGTCTGCGGGAAGCGCGAGACCTCGTTGTAGCTGGGCGCGCCGTTGACGTCGGGGATGCCGGAGGTGTGCGTGAGCAGGTGCTCGACGGTGATCTGGTCGCCGTGCGGGAAGTCGGGCACGAACTTCGCGACCGGGTCGGAGAGCGCCACCTTGCCCTGCTCGACCAGCAGCAGCACGCCGGCGGCCGTGAAGGGTTTCGAGATGGACGCGACCTGGAAGCGCGTCTCGGGCGTGTTGGCGACGCCCAGTTCGCGGTTTGCCATGCCGTAGCCTTGGCGCACCAGCACGCGGCCGCGCTGCGCGATCAGGACCGCGCCGGAGAAGTTGTTGCCGGAGAGGTAAGGAGCGAGGTAGGAGTCGACCTTCGCCGGGAGCGAAGTCTTGGGCGCGGTTTGGGCAACCGCGGAACCGAACAGGAAGAACAGTGCCAGTAGGCGGATCATAGGATCCCTCGCCGGCCCAGTCTAGCAGTTGGAACGAAGGTCAAGGGCCGCGGCCGAGGGCGGCCGCGGCACCCGCAAAAAATCGCGGGGCGCGTTGCCTTGCGGCCTCGCGCCCCGCGACCTGTGAGAGTTGTCAGTTATTACTGATCGAAACCCTCATTCCGGCATTTAGTTGCGGTACATCTTTTTTTGAGGGCTTCGCGGCAGAGCCGCTGCGCCCTTTGCGCCCGGCGACGCGCGGTA
>DATIBR010000053.1 GCA_035457425.1 Terriglobales bacterium | reverse complement strand
GAGATGCTTCGCGAGGCCGCAGAAAACGCGGCCCCGCTCAGCATGACACGGCCAGAGCCATCACTGGTTCACGGGGATCTTGATGATCTTCTTCTGGATGGCGTAGGTCACGAGCTGGGCCTTGTTGTGGATGTCGAGCTTGCGCATGAGGTTGAACTTGTGCGCCTCGACGGTCTTGACGCTGAGGCCGAGGAGCACGGCGATCTCCTTGACGGAGTTGCCTTCGGCGAGCAGCTTGAGGATCTCGCGCTCGCGGGGCGTGAGCGTGGACATGCGCGGGCGCATCTTGGCGTCGCGGACGCGGGCGCGGAAGTCCTCGACCAGCTTGCCGAGCACCTGCGACGAGAGGTACTTGCCGCCCTTGTAGACGTCCTTGACGGCGGTGACGAGCTGCGGCGCGGGCGTGTCCTTGAGCACGTAGCCCGCGGCGCCGACCTCGAGGCACTGCACGAGGTAGTCTTCGTCTTCGTACATGGTGAGGAAGAGCACCTTGGTCTCGGGGCGGTTCTTGCGGATGTGGCGGGCGGCTTCGAAGGACGACAGGCCGGGCATGCCGATGTCCATGAGGACGATGTCGGGCTTGAGCTCGGTGGCTTTCTCCACCGCCTCGCCGCCGTTGGCGGCTTCGCCGACGACCTCGAAGTCGCTCTCGGATTCGAGCAGCCGCCGGACACCCTGACGGAACAGGGTGTGGTCATCCACGAGCAAGCACTTGATCTTTGGCATGGTCAGCGTTTCCCTTCTTCCTCGAACCTTAGTGAACGGCAGCGGAGGCGCTGTGCGCCAGGCCCGCGTCCGGTGCGACTTCACCCGCCGGGACGGTGACTTCCAGGCGCGTGCCCCGGCCCTTCGAGGAATGCACGCGCACGGTGCCGCCCAGCGCGGCGATACGTTCTTTGATTCCCGCCAGGCCGAAGGAGTGGCCACGAGAGTTGCTGCTTCTGGTGGAGAAGCCGACGCCGTCGTCCTCGACCAGGACGCGGACGACGCCGGATTCGCGGGTGACCAGGATGTTCACGTTGGCGGCCTTGGCGTGCTTGGCGACGTTGTGCAGGGCCTCCTGGACGACGCGGTAGATGGCGGCCTCGATGTCGGGGAGCATGCGGCCGACGGAGTCGGGCATGACGACGCGGGCCTTGACGCCGGTGTTGCGGGCGAGATCCTTGGCTTCCTTGCGGATGGCGGCGATGAGGCCGAGCTCCTGAAGGACGAGGGGCGAGAGGCGGGCGATGATGCGGCGGATGCCCTCGATGGTGCGGTCGACGACGTCGAGGGTCTCCTTGACCTTGCCGCGGGCGGTGCGGCCGGTGATGGAGGTCTCGAGCATGCCGAGGTAGAGGCGGATGACCATGAGGGCCTGGCCGGTCTCGTCGTGGAGCTCGCGGGAGATGCGCTTGCGCTCCTCTTCCTGGACCTGGAGGAGGTGGGCGCTGAGCTCGGCGATGCGGGCTTCGCGCTCGCGCAGGGCGTCGTTGATGCGGGCGCGATCGAGGGCGAGGGCGGAGCGGTCGGCGATGGCGCGCATGAGCGCGCGCTCGGTCGGGAGCCACTCGTAGGGCTTGTCGAAGCCGATGACGAGCGCGCCGAGGGTGACGGAGTCGAGGCGCAGCGGCACGCCCCAGAGGGTCTTGGCGAGGCCGCGGACTTTTTCAACGAGCAGGTTGGGCTCGGCGGAGGTGTCGAAGACGAGCACGGGCTCGCCGGACTGGACGACGCGGCCGGCGACGCCCTGGCCGAGCGCGACGGTCATGTTCTCGACGTCGCCGTCGACGCCGGTGGCGGCACGGACGCGGAGCGTCTCGCCGTCAGGGTCGAGCAGAACGATGGCGCCGACGTTGGCGCCGAAGGTGGCGGCGGTGATGTCAAGGACGCTGCCGAGCAGCTCAGAGACGTCGGCGGCGGAGAGCTCGGCGTCGAGGATGCTGAGCAGGGCGCTGGACTCGCGCGACTTGGCGTCGAAGTAGGCGCCGGAGACGGCGGTGAAGGCCGCGGCGGAGAACATGTCGAGCGCGATGGCGGCCTCCTGGCGGCGCTCGCCGAAGAGGCCGCGCAGGTAAGGCTCGCAGCCCTCGGTGTAGAGCTCGAGCGAGCGGGCGATGGCGCGCGTGTCCACGCCGAGCTTGGCGAGGCGCACGCCGAAGTAGTGCAGGTTCTCGAAGAAGCCTTCGAAATCGCTGTGGCAAAAGTAGAGGCAGCCGGTAGAGATGTTGAGGCGCTCGAGCGCCATGAGGACGCGGCCGTCCGGAGTGAGCTCCTGCTGGGCGCGCTGGCGCCACTGCACCGTGATGTCGGGGAAATAGGGTTCGAGGGCGCGGGCGATCTCCACGAGAGACTCGCGCAGACTTTCTTTCAACGGAAGCACGGCCGGTACCGACACTAAAATCCTCTTAGGGCCCAGGAGATTCGATGCGAAGGACTTAGTGGCGGCGGTCGCTACTACTTAGTAACGCAGAACCCCAGAACTTGTAGGGTATTCTACTCAATTCCCTGGGTAAGGTCTACGCCGTGGTTAGATTTTAGTTACGGTGAGGGGAGAGGCATCGGGGAGAGTCCTGCGACGCTCGGGCTGACGCCCTGGCAGGAATGTGCCGCCGGCTCAAGCCGGCTCGAGGAATCTCGGGGAACCGCTTACCCAGGCCTTACGGCCTGGGCTTGAACAGATGTCGCCCTGCGGGCTGTGAAGCAGTGGGTGGAACAAACGCAAGGTCCCTCGACTCGGACGCGGAAGGTTCACCGCGTCCTCGCTCGGGATGACAATCGCGAAGGGTAGAATCGTCAGTCCTCATGTTGAGATTCTTCACTGCCGGGGAGTCGCACGGGGAGGCGCTGGTCGGCACGATCAGCGGCCTGCCGGCGGGGATCTCCGTGGAGCAGGGGTTCGTGGACCGCGAGCTGTGGCGGCGGCAGCAGGGCTACGGGCGCGGCGGGCGGATGAAGATCGAGAGCGATCGCGCGCACTTCCTCTCGGGCGTGCGGCACGGGAAGACCATCGGGTCGCCGATCGCGATCCTGCTGGAGAACAAAGACTGGAAGAACTGGCAGGAGGCGCTGCCGGTCGAGGCGGGCGACCCGGGGAAGCACAAGACGGTGAAGTCGCCGCGCCCGGGACACGCGGACCTGGCGGGCGCGCTGAAGTACGACTTCGCTGACGCGCGGTACGTGCTGGAGCGCGCTTCGGCGCGGGAGTCGGCGGCGCGGGTGGCGTGCGGCGCGCTGGCGAAGCTGTTCCTGCGCGAGCTGGGGATCGAGGTGCTGAGCCACGTGGTGGCGGTGGGCGGCGCGACGATCGCGAACGCCGACGTGGCGTGGGAGTCGCTGGTCGCGCTGGCGAAGAAGGACGAGGTCCTGCTGAACTGCGCGGACGGGGAGAGCGAGCAGCGGATGAAGGCCGAGGTGGACGCGGTGCTGAAGACCGGGGACACCGTAGGCGGGGTGTTCGAGGTGGTGGCGCACAACGTGCCGCCGGGCCTAGGGACGTACGCGCAGTGGGACGAGCGGCTGGACACGCAGCTCGCGGCGGCGGTCATGAGCCTGCAAGCGGTGAAGGCGGTGGAGATCGGGAGCGGTGTGACGTCGGCGGTATCGCAGGGCTCGGCGGTGCACGACGCGATCGGGTACGAGAAGCAGAAGCAGCGCTTCACGGGGTTCGTGCGCAGCTCCAACCATGCCGGCGGCATCGAAGGCGGCGTGACGAACGGGGAAGACGTGCTGGTGCGGGGGTACCTGAAGCCGATCTCGACGCTGCGGCGGCCGCTGGAGTCGGTGGACTTCGCGACGCGGGAGCCGGTGAAGGCGGCGTACGAGCGCTCGGACGTGTGCGTGGTGCCGGCGGCGGGCGTCGCGGGCGAGGCGATGGTCGCGCTGACGCTGGCGCGGGCGGCGCTGGAGAAGTTCGGCGGGGACTCGGTGGGCGAGACGAAGAGGAACTTTCAGGGCTACCTGGCGCAGTTGAGGAATTTCTGATTTGCGATTTCTGATTTGTCATTGAAAATCAACATCGCAAATCAGAAATCACAAATCACAAATCACAAATGCCTAAGATCTATCCCATCGTGCTGTACGGCAACCCGGTGCTGGAGACGCCGGCGGCGCCCGTGACGAAGTTCGACGAGGAGCTGAAGAAGCTGATCGACGACATGTTCGCGTCGATGTACGAGGCGCACGGGGTGGGGCTGGCGGCGCCGCAGATCGGGATCGCGAAGCGCATCGCGGTGGTCGACACCACGTTCAAGGAGGACCCCGAGGCGCGGCTCGTCCTGATCAACCCGGAGATCGTCCACACGGAGGGCAAGCAGAGCGGGAGCGAGGGCTGCCTCTCGCTGCCGGAGTTCCGCGAGCAGGTCACGCGCCCGAAGCGGGTGACGGTGCGGGCGCAGGACGAGCACGGCGAGTGGCACGAGCACACCGGCGAGGACCTGCTGGCGCGGGCGTTCCTGCACGAGACGGATCACCTGAACGGCAGGCTCTACATCAGCTACATCTCGGCGCTGAAGCGAGACCTGATGAAGCGGAAGATCAGGAAGCTGGCGAAAGCGGGCGAGTGGTAGCGATAAGCAATAAGCAATAAGCAATAAGCAATAAGCAGTAAGCAATAAGCGAGTGCCGAGTTCCGAGTGCCGAGTGCCGAGTGCCGAGTGCCGAGTGCCGAGTGCCGAGAGAAAGCTAATCGCTTATTGCTTATCGCTTATCGCTTTTTCCATTACAAATAAGGCGTGCGCGTAATCTTCTGCGGGACGCCGGAATTCGCCGTGCCGACGCTGGAGCACCTGGTCCGGGCGGGGCACGAGGTCGCGCTGGTGGTGACGCAGCCGGACCGTCCGAAGGGACGCGGCGGCGAGCTCGCGGCGCCGCCGGTGAAGGCGGCCGCGGCGAGGCTCGGGCTGCGCGTCACGCAGCCGGAGAAGATCAAGCAGAACGCGGAATTCCGCGCGGAGCTGGAGCGGCTGGCGCCGCGGGCGATCGTGGTGGTCGGCTACGGGCGGATCATCCCGCAGTGGATGATCGACCTGCCGGAGCTCGGGAACCTGAACGTGCACGCTTCCCTGTTGCCGAAATATCGCGGGGCAGCGCCCATCCAGTGGGCGATCGCGAAGGGGGAGACGGTCACGGGCGTGACGACGATGAAGATCGACGCCGGGCTCGATACCGGGGACATCCTGCTGCAGGCGGCGCAGCCGATACGCTCGGAGAGCGCGGTGACGCTGGGTCCGAAGCTGGCGGAGCTGGGCGCGGCGCTGCTGATCGAGACGCTGCAACGGCTCGAGGCGGGGACGCTCAAGCCGACGCCGCAGGACGATGCGCAGGCGACGCCGGCGCCGATCCTGAAGAAGGAAGACGGGCTCATCGACTGGAAGCGGACGGCGATCGAGACGTGGAACCGGCTGCGCGGATTCCAGCCGTGGCCGGGGGCGTATACGAGTTTTCGCGGGAAGGGATTGCAGGTCCTGGACGCGCGGCCCGCGCACGAGGCGAGCACGCTGGCGGCGGGAGAGATGGCGCCGGGGGGCGGGAGATTGCTGGTTGGGTGCGGCGGCGGGACGGCGCTGGAGTTGCTGGAAGTGCAGCCCGAGGGGAAAAAGCGGATGGCGGCGGGGGATTTCGTGAATGGGTACAGGCCGAAGGCGGGGGAGAAGCTGGGGTGATTGCCGATCGCCGATTTGCGATCGCCGATTGAAGTCAAAGGGCCGCGGCCGCGGTACCCGCCGCGCCCTAGGGCACCCGCGGGGTGCGCTGGAGCAGGTCCTTCGCTCGCGCTCATCGCTGCGCGACTCGCACGTCGCTCAGGATGACATTCTTCTCTCACGAAGTGCCCTGGCAGGCGACGCAGCTCTACTTTGCGACTTCGAGTCGGATGGTGGCGCCGGAGGTGATGCGGGTGCCTGGGGGTGGGGACTGGCGGAGGACGGAAGACGGCGGGTAGCCGGGAGCGTCGACGGGCGAGCTGGTGATCTTCATGCCGACGGCGTCGGCGGCGTCGAAGACGTCGGCGAGCTGATGGCCGGCGAAGTCGGGCATGATGAACTCCTGCTCGTTGGCGGGGGCGTTGATGAGCAGGTTGACCTTGGGCGAGGTGGCGCTGGCGTAGGCCATGGGGCTTTGGGCGACGACCTGGTCGGGCGGCGCTTCGGGGACGTGGACGATGGCGGTGGTGCCGACCTCGAGGGCGCGGCGGGCGATGGTCATCTCGGCGGCGCGGCGGCTCTGTCCGACGACGTTGGGGATGGTGGCGCGCTGCGGGCCGAGCGATTCGGCGACGCGCACCTTCCATCCGCGGCGGACTTTGACGCCGGCGGCGGGCGACTGCGTCACGATCTTCCCTTCCGGCACTTCATTCGAAAAAAAGCGGCTCTCGACCGAGAGGATGAGCCCGTTCTGGTTGGCGAGGAGCTCGGCGTCGTCGGGGGAGAGGCCGACCAGCTGCGGCACCGCGGTCTCGCTGCGGTGGATGGCGAGCCGCATGGTGATGAGCATGGAGAGCAAGGCGATCATCACCAGGACGAGCGAGAGAACGAAGAGCCGGAAGAGACGCTTCACGGCAACGATTCTAGCTGTGCCGGCGAAATGAAAACAGGAGGAGAAGAGGAGAGGAGGAAAATCAGGGGGAAACCTTTTTCTTCTTGTTCATCGGACTGCGAGCAGAATGGGCTCACGAGGAAGAGGTAATCGAGGTGAGTCCAAAATCCTACCCCAAGTCCCTCCCCTCCCCCTCTCCTCCTGTTGTGGTTTCTTAGCGTGAGTACTGGTTGCGGCGCTTGTCGGCGTGGCGCTCGAGCGCGAGCTCGATGAGGCGGTCGATGAGCCGCGGGTATTCCAGGCCCGACGCGGCCCAGAGCTTCGGATACATGCTGATGGAGGTGAAGCCGGGCATGGTGTTGATCTCGTTGACGTAGAGCTTCTGCGACTTGGGGTCCATGAGGAAGTCGACGCGGGCGAGGCCGAGGCAGTCGACCGCCTGGAAGGCGCGGACGGCGAGCGACTGGACTTCCTTCATCTGTTTTTTCGAGAGCTTGGCGGGGATGACGAGCTCGGAGCCCTCGGTGAGGTACTTGGCGGCGTAGTCGTAGAACTCAGCGGAGGGCACGATCTCGCCGGCGATGGAGGCCTGCGGCTGCTCGTTGCCCAGGACGGAGCACTCGATCTCGCGGGCTTTTTCCGCGCCCCTGCCGTGCTTGCCGCCGGCTTTACTTTTGCTGTCGCCCCCCACGCCCTGCTCGACGACGAGCTTGCGGTCGAAGCCGGCGGCGAGCTCCATGGCGTCTTTCAGCTCGGCGCGGTTGCGGACCTTGGAGATGCCGACCGAGGAGCCGAGGTTCGCGGGCTTCACGAAGACCGGGTACTTCAGCGCCTTTTCGATGCGCT
>DATIBR010000052.1 GCA_035457425.1 Terriglobales bacterium | reverse complement strand
ATTATGTGTGGATGTGACCGCTCGCACAGCACTCCACATCCGCCCGGCGCATCCTGAGCGTGGCGAAGTCTACCTACTGCTCTGGAGGTACGCCGTGAAGCCCGACGACCGCGAGCTCCTGCACCTGCTGCGGAAGGAACTGGCCGCACTCGAAGGCGGCGCGTATCGCAATCCCAAGACCATGCCGTGGCGGCCCGCGCTCTTCTTCGAGGACTCGCCGCTTTGTCCGAACCACGCCGGCCGCGAGCCCAAGAAGCCCTGCTCCGAGTGCCCGCTGGCGCGCTTCATCCCGCTGCGCTCGCAGAAGGACGAGAACGCTTGCCGCTACATCCGCCTCACCAACGACGGCCAGACCCTCCACTACCTCTATCGCTGGGGCACGCCCGAAGAGGTCGAGCACACCGTCGACACCTGGCTGCGCCGCCTCATCTATCGCCTGGAGTGGGAGGTCGAAGCCAGAGAGCGCTTCCTCAAGCCCGCCACCATCGAGACCAGCCACGGCGTCCTGCCCACCGAGCGCGCGGGCTAAGCCCACCACAGAGACACAGAGGCACAGAGACTTCAGGGCTTTCAGATCCGACGTCCTGTGTCTCTGTGTCTCTGTGGTAGGTGTTGCTTTTCCCTTGCCCGACCAGCGAAGCCTGCGGTCTACTCTCTCCACCTCATGCGTCTACAACTTCGGCCTTTCCTGTGCCTGGCGGCGCTGGCGATCGTCGCGTCGCTGCTGCTCGCCTGCGTCCACGACTACGATCCGCGCGCGCTGGCCGCTCTGCCCGGCACCGGCTCGCTCGGCTCGGCCGGCGATCCCAACAACTTCACGTTCTACGTCTTCGGCGACAACCGTCCGGACAAGAAGGACGACCCGCCCACGCCGACCATCCAGGCCATCGCCAACGCGCTCGCGGCCAACAAGCCGGCGTTCGCGCTCTCCTGCGGCGACCTCATCCACGGCAAGGCGCCCGACGACCGCGCGCTCATCGAGTCGCAGTACAACGCAGTGCTGGCGGTGTTCGCGGCCACCGGCGTCCCCGTCCACAACGCCCCCGGCAACCACGAGATGGACGACGCCAACGACGTCCCGAACGCCACCATGACCGGCTGGTACGAGCAGCTCATCGGCCCGGCCTACGGCTCGTTCGACTACGGCAACTCGCACTTCATCGCGCTCAACACCGAGGAGGTCGCGCCGCCGCTGACGGTGAAGTCGCCGCCCTCCGACGACGGGCTCGATCCCGGCTACATCTCGGCCGCGCAGCGCCAGTGGCTCGACCAGGACCTCTGGGCGCACCAGGGCGCCCAGCACGTCTTCGTCTTCATGCACCACTCGGTGCACTCCTTCAAGGCCAAGAACGAGCTCGACAAGGACTCGCGCGACGCGCTCAAAGCCATCTTCGCCAAGTATCCGAACATCACCGCGGTGTTCTCGGCGCACGAGCACGTCTACTTCAACCCGCAGGCGCCCGACGACCTCACCGACCCGATGTCCGGCTCGACCTCCGGCACGCCGCGCTATCTGGTGACCGGCGGCGCCGGCGCGCCACTCCAGTCCAACAACCACGGCTTCTTCCACTACTTCGTCGTGACGGTGGACGGCGGAAGCGTGAACGTCAAGTTGATGAAGCTGCCGTAACGGCTGCGGTCAGCCAGAACCAACTTCCGCCTTGTCAGCCAAGTGCATAATAGGAGTCGAGAGGTGTCCAGAGTGGACGACAAGCCGAAGCCAACTACCTCCGAGCCAAGCGAAGATCCGTCGACGCCCGCAGGGCAATCTCTCTATGACGAGACGCACGAGCGGCTCATGCAGGCGGGCATGAGGGGCTTCGAGAGGCTGATCGCCGAGCTCAAGAAGAAGGGCCAGACTAGCTAGCGACCTCCCCTGCGCCGCAGGCCGTCAGCCGTCGGTCTTCGATCGTCGGCCCAAACCTTGTCAATAGCTAGTTTTCCTCAGGCATTTCACTCGGTTGCGGTGCAAGGGGCCGTATAGTAGGTTACGGATAGAGCGCAGGAGCAGGCCCAAATGACGACCACGACACCGACGAGCAAAGAGAAGTTCGAGACGCGCAAGCTCCCGATGATGCCGATCCGCGACGTGGTCATCTTCCCGTACATGATGACGCCGTTCGTGGTGGGCCGCGAATCCAGCGTCCGGGCGCTGGAAGAGGCGCTGGCGGCCGACAAGAAGATCTTCCTGGCGACGCAGCACGACGCGGCCATCGACGAGCCCAAGCCCACCGAGATCTACCAGGTCGGGACCATCGTCAACATCGTGCAGTCGCTCAAGCTGCCCGACGGCAACATCAAGGTCCTGGTCGAAGGCGTGGAGCGCGGCAAGATCCTCCAGGTCGTGGACACGGAAGGCTACTTCCAGGCGACCATCCGGACGGCGAAGTACGGCACCGAGGTCACGCCGGCGGTCGAGGCGGCGATGCAGCGCGTCACCGGGCTGTTCGAGCAGTACGTGAAGCTCTGCCAGTCGCTCAACTACGAGACGATGATCGCCGCGGTCCGCATGGAGGACCCGGCCAAGCTGACCGACACCATCGCCGCCAACCTGCAGCTCTCCATCGAGGAGAAGCAGGAGCTGCTCGAGATCTTCGACCCGGCGGAGCGGCTGAACCGCATCGCCGACGTGCTCGACATCGAGATCGAGAAGCTCAACATGGACCGCACCATCCAGTCGCGCGTGAAGCGGCAGATGGAGCGCGCGCAGAAGGAGTACTACCTCAACGAGAAGATCAAGGCCATCCAGAAGGAACTGGGGCGCGGCGAGAAGTCCGAGTGGGACGAGCTGAAGAAGAAAGTGGACGCGGCCGGCATGCCGAAGGAAGTCCACGAGAAGGCGCTCCAGGAGCTGAAGAAACTGGAGGCGATGCCGCCGATGTCGGCGGAGTCGACCGTCTCGCGCAACTACCTCGACTGGCTGCTGGCGGTGCCGTGGAAGAAGCGCTCGAAGGAGATCCGGTCGATCGAGCGCGCCGAGAAGGTGCTGAACGAAGACCACTACGGGCTGGAGAAGATCAAGGAGCGCATCCTCGAGTTCCTGGCGGTGCGCCAGCTGGTGAAGAACCCGAAAGGGTCGATCCTGTGCTTCGTTGGGCCTCCGGGCGTGGGCAAGACCAGCCTGGGGATGTCGATCGCGAAGGCCACCGGGCGGAAGTTCGTGCGGATGTCGCTGGGCGGCGTGCGCGACGAGGCGGAGATCCGCGGGCATCGGCGGACGTACATCGGCGCGCTGCCGGGGCAGATCATCCAGATGATGAAGAAGGCGGGGACGAAGAACCCGGTCTTCATGCTGGACGAGGTCGACAAGATGTCGATGGACTTCCGCGGCGACCCGTCGGCGGCGCTGCTCGAAGTGCTCGACCCCGAGCAGAACTTCATGTTCGTCGACCACTACCTCGACGTGGAGTACGACCTCTCGCAGGTCTTCTTCGTCGCGACCGCGAACGTGATGCACACCATCCCGGCGGCGCTGCAGGACCGCATGGAAGTGCTGCGCCTGCACGGCTACACCGAGCCGGAAAAGATCGAGATCGCCAAGCAGTTCCTGGTCCGCAAGCAGCGCGTGGCCGCGGGGCTGACGGAGAAGAACATCGCGTTCACCGACGAGGCCATCGCGGCGGTCATCCGCGGGTACACGCGCGAGGCCGGCGTGCGCAACCTGGAGCGCGAGATCGGGAACATCTGCCGCAAGGTCGCGCGCAAGGTCGTGAAGCAGGGCGCGGACTACCAGATCACGCTCACGCCCGAGAACGTGGGCGAGTTCCTCGGCGTCATCAAGTTCCGCGACACCGAGGCGCACGAGAAGAGCGAGGTCGGGCTCGTCACCGGGCTGGCGTGGACCGAGGTCGGCGGGTCGATCCTGTCGACGGAAGTCACCGTGGTCGAGGGCAAGGGCAAGCTCACGCTCACCGGCAAGCTGGGCGACGTGATGCAGGAGTCGGCGCAGGCGGCGGTCAGCTACATCCGGTCGCGCGCGGCGCAGCTCGGCTTGCCGCGCGATTTCTACCGCAACCTCGATATCCACGTGCACGTGCCCGAGGGCGCGATCCCCAAGGACGGGCCGTCGGCGGGCATCACGATCGCGACGGCCATCGCCAGCGCCCTGAGCAAGATCGCGGTGCGCCGCGACATCGCCATGACCGGCGAGATCACGCTGCGCGGCAAGGTGCTGCCCATCGGCGGGCTGAAAGAAAAACTGCTCGCCGCGCACCGCGCCGGCATCTTCGAGTGCGTCATCCCGAAGGACAACGAGAAAGACCTCACCGAGGTGCCGGAGAACCTGCGCAGCCAGATGAAACTGCACTGCGTGGATTCGATGGACGACGTCCTGCGCCTGGCGCTCGAGAAACCGCTGCCCACGCCGGCCGCGGAGGGCACCGAGCCCATGCCGCTGCCGCCGTCGCAACCCGGCGAGTCGCCGACGACGCATCAGTAAGTACCGAGTAGCGAGTACCGAGTGAAGGCCCGCGGAAGCGGGCCTTCCGACTTCTATGAAAGTTTTTGCGAAATTCCTGACGTCGGCCACGACGAACCTGCCCGCGCCCTCGGCGCCGGAGATCGCATTCGCCGGACGCTCGAACGTCGGGAAGTCTTCCCTGCTGAACGCGCTCGCGGGAACGAAGCTGGCGCACGTCAGCTCCACGCCCGGACGCACGCGCACCATCAACTTCTTTCGGGTCAACTTCAGCGAGCGCGAACACGAGCCCGAGCTGCTGTTCGTCGACCTGCCCGGCTACGGCTACGCCAAGATCTCCAAGGAGATCTCGGCGGAATGGCCGAAGTTCATCGAGCCGTACCTGCGCGAGCGCGAGACGCTGGCGCTCACCGTGTGCCTGGTGGATTCGTCGGTGCCGCCGCAGAGCAGCGACACGCTGCTCGTCCGCTGGCTGCAGCAGCACCAGCGGCCGTTCCTGATGGTCGCGACCAAGGCCGACCGCTTATCGGGCAACAAGCTGCGCAAGTCGCTGCGCGACCTGGAAGACGCGCATGAGGTCGAGGGCATTCTGCCGGTGTCGGCGGAAACAGGCGGCGGTTTGAAGGAGCTGTGGCGCGAGATCCGCGGCGCGGCGGCGCCGCTCTAGAGCAGGCGCTCCTGCATCGCGCGGGAGAGCGCGACTTCGCCTGCGCGATTCACGAGCCACGCGCCGCGCGCGTGGCCGTCGAGCAGCAGCGCCTTGCTGGCGACTTCGGCGCGCAGCGCCGAAGTCGCAAAGACCGTGGCGCTGACCTCTCCGCGAACGGCTTGCGCGGTCCGCGGATCCACGATGTGCGCGCCGCGCTCGCTCGTTCCCGAGGTCGAGACCGCGTCGCCATCGCGGACCGCGAAGAGCTGTTCCGGCCGGCTCGTCGCGACCAGCCAACCTTCTCCGACGAAGCGCAGCGAGCTGGAACCCAGATCGATGCTTGCGCGGTCGTCGCCGCGCTGCCGCAGCAGCGCGGCGACGCGGTCCGCGGCGTAGCCCTTGGCGAAGCCGCCGAGATCGAGCGCGAGCGCGCGCTGCGCGAAGCGCACCGCGCGGCGAGCCCGGTCGAACTGCACATGGTGGAAGCCAGAGACGGCCTGCAGGCCGTCTCTGCCGAAGATCGTGGGATCGACGGAGCCGCGGGAGCTGCGCCACGCGCGGCGCGCGTGGCGCAGCAGGCGCCACATGTCGGGCGAAGTCGCTGCCCAGCCGCTCGCGGCCGCGCGGTTCAGCTCCGACAGCTCGCTGTCGGAGCGGTACGCGCTGAAGACCTGCTCGAGGCGCGCGATCTCGGCGAAGCCGGCGTCGAAGGCGCACGCGGCATCCTGCGGCGCGCGCGTCCAGAGGCGCAGCTCGCAGCGCGTGCCCATGCGGTAGCGCGCCTGGCGGAAGAGCGCCAGGTCGCCGTCGACGCGCCAGGCCTGCGGCAGGCGCGGCGCGAGCGCCGCGCCTGCTTTGGGCAACTGCTTGCGCGTCTCCTTGGGATAGAACTGATCGAGCAGCAGCAGGGCGCGCTTCACGCCACGTGCGATGGCTTTCGACGAGAGCGTCGCGCCGGTGTAGTTGATCACGTCCTGGTTGATCTTCAGTGGAGACGACGCGATCTTGCCGCGGAACTGGCGCATGAAGCGCGGCTCGCGGACTTCGGCGCCGCGGCTTTCGCGGAAGGTCATGAGCACGACGTCGGTGACCTTGCCTTCCGGCGACATGCCGACCATGAAGGTGATGGGCTCGCTCTTGCCGATCTCGTTCATCACCAGCGCGTAGCCGGTGGCTTCTTTCCGGTTGTCGGCGATGAGGAAGGTAAAGCTGGGCTCGGGAAAGCGCAGGCCGCTCGCGTCCTCGAGCCTCTTCCGGGCTTCGGGAGTGAGCGCCTGCGTCTGGCGGTGGACGTTGGCATCTTTGCCGAGCAGCGCGCCCGCGGCCTCGGCTTCGGTCAGGAACGCCTGCGCCGCGCCTGGGGACGCGAGCGCAAGCAGCGTCCCGGGCGCGAGCAGGATGATGTGCGCAGCCTTCATGCTCTCCTTAGAAGCTGAACGTCCAGCCCATGAGCAGGCCGTTGGTGTTGTCGGCATCGGTGTCGGGGAAGAGCAAGCGGTCTCCCTCGCGCCGGTTGTTGCGCTCGTACGCCATCTGGAAGCCGAACTGCAGCGTCGGGCGGTAGTTGAAGCCGATGGTGAAGCGGTCCTGCGAGAGGTTCTGCGTCACCAGGTCGGTGATCACGCCCGCGTCGAAGGCCAACTCGTCGATGTGGCGGTCGAGCCACACGCGCTCGTAGCGGACGATGGGGATGAGCTGCGGATCTTCGAAGCCGCGGCCGAGGAAGCTTTTCTTGAGCCAGTCCGGGCGCCAATGATACTTGGCGTCGAACCAGAAGCCCCAGCGGCGCTTGGCCAGGCCGGCAAGCTCGATCTCGATCTCGTTCTCGAGGTCGGCGGTCTCGCCGCTGGAGGTCTCGGACGCCGAGACGTTGACGGCCTCGGCCAGCGACTGCGCCACGCGCTCCGTCTTGCCGAAGTCAGAGTAGACGTACTCGCCCTCGATCTCGAAGCTGCCGAAGCGCCACTTGCCGTCGGCGGCGATGGAGTGCACGCGCTCGTTGCTCGCGATGAAGCTGGGCGTGTACTTGCCGGAGTAGCCGGAGACGGCGAGCTCGCCGGCGAGCGTGGGGCTGTAAGCCACGCGCCAGCCGAAGGCCTCGCTGTTCTGCGTGCCGTTGGCCGCGCCGGAGGCCATGCCGAGAGCGGCTTCCAGCTCGAGCTTGTTGCGGCTCGGCGTGCGGGTCTGCACGATGTTCTCGATGTTGAAGTCGAGCGCGGCGCCGTTCATGACGTACGCCTGGTACTGCAGCTTGCCGGTCTCGCCGACGTCGACGGCGCCGACCAGGCCCACGCCCAGCTCGCGCCAGGCGGCGGCGACGGGGATGGCCGGCACGCTGCGGTCGATGAGGGTGCGGCGCGCGATGTCCCAGTAGTCGTCGTCGTGCAGCAGGTTGAAGCGGCCGAGCGGCGGCAGGATGAGCCCGCCGCGGATGGCCTGGCCCTTGCCGAGGTCGTACTGCGCCCAGAGCTGCTCGAGCGAGATCTCGGCGCCGGCGTTGCCCTCGACCTCGGATTCGAACTTCACGCCGCCGGCGGTGCGCTCGGCGCCCTTCTCCAGCTCGAGCTCCACCAGGCGCTCGAGCTCGAACTCGCTGTAGACGCGCAAGCGGTCGGTGAGGCGAGCGTCGGTGGTGGTGACGAAGCGGCGGAAGGTGAACGACGAGGCCTGCCCGGGCGCGTCGCCTGCTTCGAAGCGGAAGGAGCCGTAACCGCCGATGTGGAGCTTGTCGCTGCGCCACCAGGGCGCGTCGCTGGTGGTGGCGGACTGCGCCGCGACCTTGGGGGATGCCGGTATGGGCTGCGGAGACGGAGTCTGCTGCGCCCTCGAGGTCGAGGGCGCTACATCGGGGGGTGCGGTGGCTTCCGCGGCGGGGCGCGCGGCGAGCTGTTGGCGCAGTTCCTGCTGCTCGGCGCGCAGGCGCTTGAGCTCTTCCTCCTGCGAATCGAGCCGCTGTTGGAGTTTCAGCAGGAGCTCCTGCGTCGAGGCAGGCTCCTGCGCAAAGCCGAAGACTGGGATCAGAAGTAAGAGTACGAACACACCAAGACCGCGCATGCTGCGAAGCACACTTCCTCCTTCGACTGCTTATGACTTTAGGATTGCGTACCGGACCCTGGTTCAACCCGGCGGTTCGTGGTGACCGTTCCGCCGTCTTCCAAAAACGTAGATCCAAAGGCCGCTGACGAGCAGCACCGCCCATCCGAGCGTCGCAGCGTCGAGGATGAGCGCGCCGTTGGGGCCGAGGATGCGGCCGGAGTGCACGTCAGTGACGACGATGTCGGCGCGGACCTCGGGGCCGTCAAGCGGGCGATAGTTCTCCGGGAGCCAGGCGCGGCTGATGGTCCTGTCTTCCAGCTTGAAGTCCTCGCGATGCTGGACGAGGAAGCCGGTGACGAGCAGGAGCAGCAGGTTCAGCGTGAGGGCGAGGCCGACGAGGGCGTGCAGGCGGCGCAGGCGGCGCGCCCAACCGTTGGGCCGGCGGGGCGCAGGCGCGCGGCGCGGCTCACGCAGGCGCAAAGGCGCGGGCTGCTTGCGCGGCTTGTGCGGGCGCTCGCTCTTCTCGGCCATCGGCTTGTTGAAACTGGGTTGCATCTGGCGAAGGACTATTCTCTAGCCCGCGCAATCCGCGGTCAAGATGGCGGGCGGAGAATGTGTTGCAAATCGGTTGCAACAAGATGCAACAGGGGTGGTCGTCCGCCGTCGGTCGGCCGTCGGCGGGGGGTCGTCGGCCGGTGGCCGTCGGCCGTGCGAAGGAGTTGGCCGCAAGGCATGGTCCCTCGACTCGCCGAAGCCGCGCGCGGCGCGGCTTCGACTCGCTCGGGATGACATTCAGGAGAGAGACCGTTCGCGCAGGCGGGAAGGCCTGCTCCACCCATCAGGTGCGGCACTTGGCGCAGTAGCCGCCGACTTCCATGCGGGAGACGACGATGTGGAAGCCGAGTTCGCGCTCGACCTGGCCCTTGAGGCGGTCGAAGAGGTCGCTCTCGAACTCGTTGATCTTGCCGCAGCGCAGGCAGGCGACATGCAGGTGGTCGCGCCGTGGGTGGCGCTCATAGAAATGTTTGTCGCCCTGGATGTGGAGCAGGTCGAGCTCGTCGATGAGTCCGTGGCGCTTGAGCAGGGCGATGGTGCGGTAGACGGTGACGCGGTTGACGCGGGCGTCGAGCTTGCGGGCGTGGCGGAGGATCTGCGAGGCCTCGAGGTGCTGCTTGGCGGTCTCGATGACGGAGAGGATGGTGCGGCGCTGGCGGGTGAGGCGGATGCCGCGGGCCATCAGCTCGGCCTGAAGATGTCCGGGGCTCTCGGTCTGCGGCATGGGCATGGCGGCGTCCTCCCGGTTCCTGCAAATGGGTTGCAAGAAGCCTAAAGGGGGGCGCACGGTCGAGTCAAAGAGAAAGCGCCGGCGCCCGCTCTCGGCTGGGGCTCTGCGCGTTCGAGGGCGAACGCGCTCCGACTCCGCCGGCGCTCAGCGAGCAGCGGTGGGCCCGGCCTCCGGCGGCGGCAGGCAGCGGGCTTCGCCGATGGAGAGCCGCAGGTCGGAGGTGGGGATCTTCTCCGTCATGGCGAAGGCGATGACGCGCTCTTCGGGGTTGGAGCTGGGCAGCTCCTTTTCGATGGCGGCATTCGAGCGGGCGGTCTCCGAGGCCCCGACGACGGCGACAACGTTGAAGGGCGCGGGATACGCGGGATCGTCCCAGGAGGGGAACATGCGGCGCGCATTGCCGCCGGCGAGGGCGGTGGTGGCGAACTGCGAGTCGCCGCAGGAGGCGCGGTAGAAACCGCGGGCATTCTTGCCGAGCTTGCCGCGGTACTTGATCTTGATCTCGACCGGGCCGGCGGGCAGGGGCACGGTGGCGCCGAGCGTGGCGGTCTGCTGCTTCTTGTCGAGCTTGACGCTGGCAGTCTGGATCTCGCCGGCGGGTAGCGCCTGGATGGTGACCTCGCGGAATTCGAGGTCGACGGCGTGCAGGGTGATCTCGCTGGTGGGGCGGAGCGTGTCGCCGTGGATGGTGACCTCGCCCTTGAAGATGCCGGCCTTGAAGTCGGGCGTGATCTTGAGGATGTAGTGGTGCGGCTTGGCAGCGTCGAGCTGCTGGGCGGAGAGTGAAAGGCCGGAGAAAAGAGTGACGGCGAGGAGAATGCGACGCATCGGGAGCCTCTCGCTTTCTTGCTCGGGCTTGCGCCCTCGCTCATGTATGCCGCCCCTGAAGGGGCTCGAAATCCTTACTGCCGGGATCCACCGGGGGCTTACGCCCTGGACCAACTCAAATACCGCCCTTCGGGCCGGAGCGACGCGCCGCGAACCGCCTCAGTCCTCCAGCAGTCCTCCGGCGATGACCGTCGCTGCACAGCGATGCGCGCCAAACCAGTAGGCGATCTCGCGATAGTCGCGCACGTCGAATACCGCCAAATCAGCGTCCTTGCCTGGCTCGACACTTCCCTTCCGGTCCACCAGGCGCAGCGCATGCGCGCCGTTGATGGTGGCGGCGGCGATGGCTTCGGCCGGGCGCATCTTCATCTGCGTGCATGCCAGGGACAGCACGAACGGAATGCTGACCGTCGGCGAGGTGCCGGGATTGTAATCGGTGGCGAGCGCGACGGCTACACCGGAATCGATGAGGCGGCGCGCGGGCGGATACTCGCGCAGGCCGAGGAAGTAGTTGGACCCGGGCAGCAGCGTGGCGACGGTATCGCGGCGGGCGAGCTGCGGGATGTCTTCGTCGGCGACCTGGTCCAGGTGGTCGAGCGAAGCGGGCTGGAAGCGGAAGAGCGGCCACAGCTCGGAGGGCGAGAGCTGGCAGACGTGCGCGCGGGCGACGAGACCGAGCTTCGCCGCCGCGCCGAAGACGCGCTCGGCCTGATCGAGCGTGAAGGCGCCGCGCTCGACGAAGACGTCGACGAAGCGGGCGAGCTTCTTCTTCGCGACGGCGGGCAGCATCCGCTTGATGATCTCGTCGACGTATCGGTCGGGCTTGGCGGCGAACTCCTTGGGCACGACGTGGGCAGCGAGCAGCGTGGCGACGACGGTGCCGGGCCAGCGCGCGGCGGCGTCGCGGATGGCATCGAGGGATCTCAACTCCGCCTCGGTGGAGAGGCCGTAGCCGGACTTGGCTTCCACGGTGGTGGTTCCCTGGGCCGCCATTCGATGCAGCGCGCTCAACACCTCGGCGGCGAGGTCGGCCTTGGAGCGCTTGCGGACCGCGTCGACGCTGGAGCGGATGCCGCCGCCGCCGGCGGCGATCTGCTCGTAGGTGGCGCCGGAGATGCGCTGCTCGAAGTCGACGAGGCGAGGCTCGGCGAACACGGGATGCGTGTGCGAGTCGACGAAGCCGGGCAAGACGACCTTGCCGTGGCAATCGAACTCGCGGACCTTCTTCCTGTTCTTCTTAAGCCAGGGATCTTTGAGCGCGTCCTTCATGCGGCCGGCGGCCACGAGCTTGCCCCCGGCGCAGAGCACGGCGGCGTCCTCGACCACGGCGACGTCGTTCAGCTCAGGACCGCGGCGCGGCTTCGCGGCGCCGCGGAGCGTGAGGAGCTGGGCGATGTTGGTGAGGAGGAGAGGCTGCGCGATTTGTGATTTGTGATTTGTAATTTGTAACTTTCCTCTGGCCATGCGGTTGGGTCGTTCCCCAATTGCAAATCACAAATGGCGAATCACAAATCCATCGGGATCTTCACGCCCTTCTTCTTCGCGGTGTCCCTGGCTTCGTCGTAGCCGGCGTCGACGTGGCGGGCGACGCCGATGCCGGGGTCGTTGGTGAGGACGCGCTCGATGCGCCTGGCCATCTGGTCGGTGCCGTCGGCGACGGTGACCTGGCCGGCGTGCAGCGAATATCCGATGCCGACGCCGCCGCCGTTGTGGATGGAGACCCAGCTCGCGCCGGAGGCGGTGTTGAGGAGCGCGTTGAGCAGCGGCCAGTCGGCGACCGCGTCGGAGCCGTCCTTCATGCCCTCGGTCTCGCGGAAGGGCGATGCGACCGAGCCGGTGTCGAGGTGGTCGCGGCCGATGACGATGGGCGCCTTGAGCTTCCCGTGCTTGACGAGGTCGTTGATGGCGAGGCCGAACTGGGCGCGCTCGCCATAGCCGAGCCAGCAGATGCGCGCCGGCAGTCCCTGAAACCGGATGCGCTTCTGCGCGAGCTTGATCCAGCGGTTGAGCAGCTTGTTCTGCGGGAAGAGTTGGAGCACCAGGGCGTCGGTGGCGGCGATGTCGGCCGGGTCGCCGGAGAGCGCGACCCAGCGGAAGGGCCCGCGGCCCTCGCAGAACAGCGGCCGGATGTACGCCGGGACGAAGCCGGGGAAGTCGTAGGCGTTCTTGACGCCGCGCTGGAAGGCGAAGGTGCGGATGTTGTTGCCGTAGTCGAAGGTGACCGCGCCCATCTTCTGGAGGCGCAGCATGCCCTCGACGTGGCGGGCGATGGCGTCGAGCGATCTCTCCTCGTAGGCCTTGGGGTCGCGCTTGCGCAGCTCGAGCGCCTGCTGGAGCGGCATCCCGTTGGGGACGTAGCCGTTGAGCGGGTCGTGCGCGGAGGTCTGGTCGGTGAGGATGTCAGGGACGACGCCGCGCTCGGCGAGCTCCGGGATGACGTCGGCGCAATTGCCGACGAGTCCGACGGAGACGGCTTCCTTCTTGCGGACGGCGTTCTTGAGGATGCGGAGCGCTTCGTCGAGCGAGTTGACGAGGAAGTCGCAGTAGCCGGTCTTGAGGCGCTTCTTGATGCGCTCGGCGTCGACGTCGATGCCGAGGAAGGCGGCGCCGGCCATGGTGGCGGCGAGCGGCTGCGCTCCGCCCATGCCGCCCATGCCGCCGGAGACGACCAGCCTGCCGCTGAGGTCGCCCGAGAAGTGCTTGTCGGCAGCGGCGGCGAAGGTCTCGAAGGTGCCCTGCACGATGCCCTGCGAGCCGATGTAGATCCAGGAGCCCGCGGTCATCTGGCCGTACATCATCAGGCCGGCGCGCTCGAGCTCGTTGAACTTCTCCCAGCTCGACCAGTGGCCGACGAGGTTGGAATTGGCGATGAGGACGCGCGGGGCGTAGTCGTGCGTCTGGAAGACGCCGACCGGCTTGCCGGACTGCACGAGGAGGGTCTCGTCGTTGGCGAGGCCTTTGAGGGCGGCGACGATGGCGTGGTAGGCCTGCCAACTGCGGGCGGCGCGGCCGGTGCCGCCGTAGACGACGAGGTCGCGGGGGCGCTCGCCCACCTCTTCGTCGAGGTTGTTCATCAGCATGCGCATGGCGGCTTCCTGCTGCCAGCCTTTGCAGCTGAGCACGGGGCCGCGGGGCGCGCGGATGGGCGTGTAGTTGGAGGCGGTGATGGGAGTCTCCGTCAGCGTCGCCATGACAGACGATGGTACGCGGGCGCGCGCGGCGCGCGCAATCACCAGCTGCTGTAGGGGGTGCCTTCGCTGGAGATCTGCTCGGAGGCGGAGTGGACGTCGCAGATACCGGTCTGGGACTGGTCGATGGAGGCGTAGGTCTCGCACTGGTCGACGACCCAGTTGGTCTCGCCGGTCATGGGGTCCTTGGGGACGGCGCGCAGGTAGCCGCCGGAGACGAGGTCGTCGAGCGACTGCGGCGCGGCGTTCTTGTCGTAGGTGTAGTTGTCGATGGTGGTGCGGAGGGTGAAGAGGTTGTCGCGCAGGACGGCCTCGCGCGCGCGGTGCATGGAGCGCACGTAGTTCGGCACCGCGATGGAGACCAGGATCAGCATGATGGAGATGACGATGATCATCTCCAGCAGGGTGAAGCCGCGCGCGCGCCGATGCGGGCGCGTGTTTCCGGTTTCCCGTTTCCGGTTTCGCGAGTGCATCACCAGTCCTCGTACTTGGTGCCGTCGAGCGCAGTGCCTTGCGCCTTAGTGTAGACGTCGAAGACGTTCTGGCCGCCCCAGGAGGTGGATTTCGGGTCGTCCTGGGTGGAGCGCAGGCCCCACTCGGTGGAGCCGGTCATGGGGTCGACGGGGATGCGGCGGAGGAAGCGGACTTTCTTGCCCTGGATGTCGACGCCGTTGACGAGGGTCTCGAGGTCGGGGGGATAGCCGTCCGAGCCGAGCTTGATCTGGAAGGCGCCGCGGTCGGCGGCGTCCTTGTAGCGGTCGATGGCGTCGCGCATCTCCCACAGGTCGCGGCGGAGCTCGCGCTCCTTCTCGCGCTGGATCCGGACGCGGGCGATAGGGATGGCCGCGCCCGTCAGGATGAGCAGGATGGTGATGGCGACGATGAGCTCGACGAGGGTGAGGCCAATGTCGTTTCCCGTTTCCCGTTTCCCGTTTCCCGAAGATCGGGCGGCGGAAATCCGGAAACGGAAAACTGGAAACCGGAAACGCATTTATTTCACCGTGACTTGCGCCTGGAGCTGGCTGCCGGAGAAGAGCTGTCCGGCGGCGTTGCGCGCGGTCGGGCGCGCGATGGTGATCAGGCTCTGGCCGGGCGCCTTGGCGACGAAGGTGAGCGTGAGCACCGAGCCTTCCCCGGTAAGGCCCTCGGTCTGCGGCGGACGCGTGGCGGAAACCTGCAGCGTGCCGGTGGTCTCGTCGGGACGATGGACGACGGCGGCGGGCTGGCCGTCCTTGGAGAGGTAGCCGCCGTTCGAGACGTTCACGAGTTGCAGCACCTTCGGATCGTATTGCACCTGCATCGCGGCCTGCCACACGGGCACGCCGGCGTTCATCGCCACGTTGATGGCGAAGGTGGAGCCGACGGTCTGCGTGAGCGTCTCGGGGTCGAAGCGGAAGCTCACACCCGCGCCGGAGGGCGCCGGCTGGGTCTCGGTGATGACGGGCGAGGGCTTCACGCCGGGCTGCGGCGGGGGCGGCTGGGCCATGGCGCCGGTCGCGGGCACGCCGCCCATCTGGGCCTGCTGCCCCGTGGCGGCCGCGGGCTGCGGCGCCTGCTGGACCGGTCCGGGCGAGGTCATGGGGACGTTCTGCGGGCCGGCGGGCTGGGCCTTGCTGGCGCGGCGGAGGTCGATGGAGCTGCCCGTGCCGACGTCGACGGCGCGCAGGTTCATCTCGGTGAGCTCCTGGGCGCGCACGATGCGCGGGATGAGCATGAACACGATCTCGTTCTCCACCCGCTCCTTGTTGGTGCGCGAGAAGAAGTACTTGAAGAAGGGGATGTTGGCGAGGCCGGGAAGGCCGCTGAGGCTCTTGACGTCGGATTCCTCGAGGATGCCGCCGAGCAGGTTGACCTCGCCCTCCTTGAGGCGGATCTCGTGCTCGATCTTGCGCTGTCCGATGACGGGCTGGTCGATGCCGCCGATGTTGACGCGCGAGGTGACGCTCGAGATGTCGAGCATGATCTTCATGGTGACCTCGCGGCCGGCGTGGACGCGAGGCGTGATGTCGATGTTCACGCCAACGTCGATGTACTGGAACTGGGTGTTGACCAGCGGGTTGATGCCGACGCCGCCGATGCCGGGCTGGAACGACCCGGTGGCCACCGGCACGCGGTCGCCGATCTTGAGCGAGGCCTTGGCGCCATCCAGCGCGCGGATCTGCGGGTTCTGGATGACCTTGGTGGTGGAGTCGTTGTAGAGGAAGCTGGCGGTGGCCGACGGGATGGTCAGCACGATGTTCCTGGCCGTGAGGTTGGCGAGCGAGTTCAGGTTGATCTGGCCGGTGGGGGTGGTGGGCGTGGGCGTGGTGGTCGTGCCGCCGGTCCCGGTACCGCCCGTCGTGGGCGTGGTGGTGGGAAGGTTCTCGGCGAGCGAGCCGGTGACGCTGGTGGGCGGCTGGATGCCGAGGTCGAGCAGCTTGTCGCGCCGGACCTGCAGCACGGCGACCTCGATGACGACCTCGGGCTTGGCCTTGTCGATGTCGTTGATGATCTTCTCGGCGAGCGCGACCTGGTCGGGGGTGCCACGCACCACGATGGCGCCCTGCGAGGGCAGCTGCTGGATGCGGCTGATCTCCACCAGCGTGCGGATGGCGTTGACCGTGTCCTGCAGCTCGGTGGGCGCCGAGATGTTGGAGAGGTAGAACGTCTTGATGACGTTCTGCTCCAGCTCCTTGCGCTTGGCGACGGTGTCGGCGGCAATGAAGATGGTGTTCGAGGTCACCGGGCGCCAGAAGGTCTTGGACTCGAGCGCGGTGATGTCGAGCGCCTGGTTGAGCGTGACGCCGTTGAGGTTGACCTTGATGCGGCGCGAGGTGTAGTCCGGGTCGAACATCACGTTCAGGCCGGCGAGCTTGCCGATGGTCTCGTAGACGACCTTGGTGTCTTCGACCATGGAGAGGGTGATGGGGGTCTCGGCGATGGGGGCCAGCTCGACCGGGCCTTCGGCTTCCTCGAGGCGCTTGGTGAGGGGGCTCTTCTGCGGCACGAAGGGCGGGGGCGCATTGGCCTGGTTCTGCGCGGCGTCCATGAGCGCCTGCGTGCGGCGCACTTCCTGGTCGGCGATGAAGCTGGAGGGGTCGATCTCCTTGGCGCGAAGGAAGAGCTCCATGGCTTCCTGGAGCTGTCCCTTGTCGCGCAGCTGCTGGCCGCGGTGCACGTAGCTCGCCGAGGCGAGGAAGCGCGTGCGCTGCATCGCGATGCGGTACTTCACTTCCTTGGGCTTCTTGTCCCAGGCCTGGCGATAGAAGTCGAAAGCTTTTTCGTAGTCCTGGCGGGTCTCGGCTTCCTTGCCCTTCTTGTAGAGCGAGCCGGCGGACTCGTCGGCCCACACGGGCGCCGTGAGGAGCGCGACGATGAGGAACCACGCGGTGGCCTGAAGGATCGGCCTCATCGGACTATTCGACGCATGGGCTCGGTCTGCGTTCAGATGTTCTCCTGCAAGACGAAGCGGTGGGCGAATCCGCGATTATAGCAGCCGGTCCCGCGCCGTCCACTTCCAAGCTGCTGATTCCGCCTGTGTTACGATGCAAGATTCCTCCGAAACGGCTACTCCGCCATGGCGCGCCAGTCCACACACCAGACCAAGCCGAATGCGCCCAAGAACCCCAAGCGCGACCCGGTCGCCGCGGGGGAACGCGACGCCTCGTTCAACCGGGCCGCCAGCCATAACTACTTCCTGATGGAGAAGCTGGAGGCGGGGATCGCGCTGATGGGGAGCGAGGTCAAGTCCGTACGCGCCGGCCGCGCGAACCTGAAGGACGCATACGGCCTGATCAAGGACGGCGAGCTCTGGCTGCTGAACGCGCACATCGGCCCCTACGAGAACGCCGGGTACGCCGGGCACACGCCGGTGCGGACGCGGAAACTGCTGGTCCACAAAGCGGAGCTGCGGAAGCTCATCGGGAAGATGCAGGTGAAGGGGCTGACGCTCATCCCGACGCGGCTGTACTTCCGCAACGGCAAAGTAAAATGTGAGGTTGCGCTGGCGAAGGGCAAGCAGTTGTGGGACAAGCGCGAGACCGAGCGGCGGCGCACGGCGGACAAGGAAGCGCGCGAGGCGATCGCAAGATCGAGAAAAAGCTAAGTCCACCACAGAGACACAGAGACACAGAGACACAGAGACACAGAGACACAGAGGAAAGATATGGGATTTGGATCTGCCGCCGCCCGCGACCCAAGGACCGAGGAGATCCTCGGTGCAGCGATCGAAGTCCATCGCGAGCTTGGCCCAGGCCTGCTGGAATCCATTCATGAAGAGTGCCTCTGTCGGGAGCTGAAGAGCCGTGGGGTCCCATTTCAACGCCAAGTCCCGCTCCCGATCACCTACAAAGGAGAGCGCCTCGATTGCGATTACCGTGTCGACTTGGTGGCATTCGACGAAGTGGTGATGGAGCTTAAAGCGGTGGAAGCGCTCCTGCCGGTCCATGAAGCGCAGTTGCTCAGCTATATGAAGCTCCTGCATAAGCGCTACGGCTTGCTCATCAACTTTTGCGTTCCCGCTCTGAAGGATGGGATTCGGCGCAGGATCTTATGAATTCAAACCTCTGTGTCTCTGTGTCTCTGTGTCTCTGTGGTGGACTTTATGAAAATCTCTCTTACTACGAAGAATGTGGCTGAGCTGGAGATCGAATGCCTTGCCGTTGTCGCCATCGACCAGGGCGAGAAAGACAAGAACGAGCCGCGGATCTCGCCCGCCGAGCCGGCGCTGCAGAATGCGGTCGCCGAGCTGTTCAGCTCGGGCGAGGTGAAGGGCCGCATCTTCGAGGCGGTGATGCTGCACCGCCCGGCCGGGCTGAAGGCCAAGCGCCTGCTGGTCATCGGCGGCGGCAAGGGGAAGAACTTCTCCGCCTACGAGCTGCGCAAGATGGCGGGCACGGCGGTCCGGTTCCTGAAGCCGAAGGGCATCAGGAGCTTCGCGTTCGTGGCGCCGGAAATGGCGTCGGGCGGGGCTGACTCGGTGCGCGCGGTGGTGGAAGGCGCGCTGGTCGGGGACTTCGATCCCGACACCTACAAGTCTGACCGCAAGGACATGGCGATGCAGGAGATGACCGTGGTCGCCTCCGGCGCGGACGACGCGAAGGCGCTGCAAACGGCTCTCGAGCAGGCGCGCATCATCGGGGAGTCGCAGAACTTCACGCGCGAGCTGGTGAACGAGCCCGGCAACCGCATGACGCCGACCATGCTGGCCGAACGCGCGAAGAAGATGTGCGCGGCGGTGAACTCGCCGCACCTCAAGTGCGAGGTCTACTCCACCGAGAAGATCAAAGAACTGAAGATGGGGGCGTTCTGGTCGGTGTCGCAGGGCTCGGACGAGCCGCCGGCGCTCATCCTCATGACGTACGACCCGCCGGGTGCGCCGGAGAAGCCGGTGCTCGGGCTGGTCGGCAAAGGGATCACGTTCGACTCGGGCGGCATCTCGATCAAGCCGTCGGACGGCATGGAGAAGATGAAGTACGACATGGCGGGAGGCGCGGCGATGATCGGCGCGATGCGCGCCATCGCGCTGCTGCAGCCGAAGGTGAAGGTGATCGGCATCGTGTGCGCGAGCGAGAACATGCCGAGCGGCAAGGCGCAGAAGCCGGGCGACGTGCAGATCGCGATGAGCGGCAAGTCCATCGAGATCATCAACACCGACGCCGAAGGCCGGCTGGTGCTGGCCGACGGCCTGTACTACGCGCGGCAGCTGGGCTGCACGCACCTGGTGGACGCGGCCACGCTGACCGGCGCCTGCGTCGTGGCGCTGGGCATGATCAACGCCGGGGTGTTCGCCAACGACGATGCCATGTACGAGCGCTTCCGCCGCGCGCTCGACCGCGCAGGCGAGAAGATGTGGCGCCTGCCGCTCGACCCCGAATACCAGGAGATGATCAAGAGCGGCATCGCCGACATCGTGAACTCGGGCGGGCGCTGGGGCGGCGCGGTCACCGCCGCCATGTTCCTGAAAGAGTTCGTGGACGAGACGCCGTGGATCCACCTCGACATCGCGGGCGTCGCGTGGATGGAACAGGACAAGAGCTGGATCGCCAAGGGCCCGAGCGGGATCGCGGTGCGGTCGCTGGTGGAGTTCGCGAGGGAGTTCGGGGAGAGCGGCGCACCGTCCGCCAGCGGCGGACAGCCGGGCGCGCAGGGTTAGAGGCGCGACCGTCGTCGCCGTCGCAAATCGGCGGCGGGAGTAGAATTGCGCCAGGGCCCCTGGGAGAGAACGATGCCCCTCGAACTGTCTCTAGCCTCCGCGAGCGAGATCTCCCCGCTGCGTCGCTGGTTGCTGCCGATCGGATTGGTAGGAACCGCATACTTGGCGGCCGCCGCGGTGGTCGACATTGCCCGCGCGCCGCTGTTCCCCTTCTTCACTGTCGCGGTGCTGCTCGCGTCGTATTTCGGCGACCACCGATCGGGCCTGTTGGCGGTGGGACTCTCTGCGGGAATCAACGCCCTTGTGATGACGCACGCGCGCGGGAACTGGACGCGGCTGGATGCCGATCATGCCTTCCGCCTGGCCGCCTTCTTGCTGGTGGCGTTGGTGGGGGTGGGCGTCGTGTATCGCTTGCAGATCCTGCTGGAGCGGGAGCGCGTGCTGAACGCCCTGGTGGACACCAATCCGAGCATGACGGTGGTGACCGATGCCTCGGGCTGCATCCTGGCCTTCAACCATCAATGTGAGCGGGTGACGGGATACAAGGCGACCGAAGTGATCGGCAAGACGATCCCCGAGGTGTTTCTGTCAGAAGATTGGATCCCGGTGGTGGCCGAGCGGTTCCGAACCTTCGACGCGGAGGCATTGGCGCATCCGCACGAGAACCCGTGGCGAACGAAATCGGGCGAGGAGCGGCTGATCGAGTGGCGCTGCACGCGGATCCAGTCGCCGCGTGCGGAGAAGCCGCTGGTGATCGGCATCGGCATCGACGTGACCGACCAGAAGCGCCTGGCAGCAGTGCTAGCGGAGGCGGAGAACACGCGGCGGCGAACGGAGATGGTCAACCAACTCGCGCATGAGATCTTCAACCCGATGCAGGCCATGACGAATGCGCTGACGCTGGCGCAACTAGCCGATGGCGAGGCGGAGAAGTACATCCGTCTGGCGGAGGAACAGTTGAAGCGGATGTCGGAAGTCAGCAGCGCTCTGCTCGTCGCGACTGAAAAACCAGTGGGACCAGACTCCTAGCGCCGCGTCTGCCGACATCACCTGCTGTCGCGCTAAAGGCTCGGCTTCCTACAGTTCCTACGCGCCTTTGGGTTGCGGCAACTGGCGGGCGGCTTCCTCGACCTCGGTGCGGAACTGCTGCACCAGCGGGGCGTTGCCTTCGAGGCCGTCGACCATGAGGCCGCGCCACAGCGGCGAGCTGTTGAGGCCGTCGCGCGCGTCGTAGATGGCGAGCTCGTCCTCGAAGCTGCCGCCGCCGCTGGAAGCGTACGGCCGCCCTTCGTTGACCAGGATGATGATGTCGGCGTTGGCGGCGCGCTGCGTCACCCTGTAGCGGCCCCACGACTTGATGGCGTTCTCGACTATGGCGATGGCGCGCAGGTTCTCGACCGAGACCTGGGGCAGCGGCGCGGAACCTTCGTAGGTCGTGACGTAGACGTACTGCGCGTTCACGATCAGCGTGGGCATCACGCGCTTCTTCTCGCGCTGCCCTGCCGCGAGGGTCCCGAACAACAGCAGCAGGAGCGCTCCGCAGACCAGGCGTTTCATAATCGCCTCCCGGAGAGGTCGCGGACCTCTCCAGCGTGAAGCGTAGAAGCGTGGTGGCGCTCCTGCAGTGACGGCGGTCACCTAGGGCTTCTGTTTCTTCTGCTGCTCCTGCTCTTTCAGGACCTTTTCGGTCTCCTCGACGGCGGCGCGGAGCTTCTCGACCAGAGCCGGGGCGGGAGCTTGCAGGCCGTTGGCCATCAGGCCGCGCCAGAGCGGCGCGGAGTTGAGGCCGGCAGCGCGCTGGTAGACCGCCAACTCGTCCTCAAGGCCGGAGGAACTCACTTCCACGCGCGTGTTCGGGCCGGTCGTGGTCGTGGGGCGGTCGCTGCCGGTGTGGACGCCGCCGCCGACACGAGCGTCGAGCGTGCGGCCGGCGCGCACCAGCAGGATGAGGTCGGCGTCCTGCTGGCGGAGCGTGACCCTGTACTTGCCCCACTTGCGGATGGCGTCCTGCACGGTGGCGAGCGCCTGACGGTCGGCGGGCGAGACGCCGAACGAAGTCTCGGGGCCGTCGTAGCTGGTGAGGTAGACGTACTGCGCCTGGGTGACGAGGGCGGGCACCGGCGTCTTCACCTTTTTCTTATCCTTGTTGCCGGCGGAGGCCAGGGCGACGCCGCAGGCGAGCACGAGCAACACACGGAGAGCGCGCTTCATAGAGTCCTCGGTTGTCCTTGGGTTCTACTCCTTTTGATGCCGCAGGGGTGCATTTGTCATGCGGCGTTGTGATATTTTTCGCGCATGCCCTGGATCAAGACGGTCAAACCGCAGGAGGCCTCGCCCGAACTGTTGCGGGCGATGGAAGCGCAGAAGGAGCTGTACCCGATCGAGTACGCGGTGCCGGTGCACCCGTCGGAGAGCGGCGGGGCGTCGATCGTGGAATCGCACTCGCTCATTCCGCAGGCGCTCTACCACGCGTTCGCCACGTTCGGCGCGCTGATGTCGCCGGAGCTGCCGCTCACGCGCCGCCAGCACGAGATGATCACCACCGTCGTTTCGGTGACGAACCGGTGCGTGTATTGAATCGGCGCCCACGCAGAGTTTCTGCGTCGCGTCACGCTGGATCAGGAGTTCGTCGCGCAGCTCGAGCGCGACTACACCAAGGCCGACCTGCCGGCCGAGGACCGCGCCATGCTCGACTACGTGGTGAAGGTCACGAAAGACGCCACGCAGTGCTCGCCGAAAGATCATGACAAGCTGCGAGCGGCCGGCTTCGACGACCGCGGCATCCTGCAGATCACGCTCATCACTTCGTGGTTCAACTACATCAACCGCGTGGCCGACGCGCTCGGCGTGGGGCGCGACGACGCGGCACACGCGCAGCACAAGTAGCAAGAGAGGCCAAATGGAAAGCGGCACGCTGCTCGCGTGCCGCACGCCTCCGCAGTTCCTCTAGTGCATTTGATCGACCTTACTCTGATTGGCCCGGCATTCCGGGCGTAGAACCGCCGTGCGAAAGTCGTCAATCACGAAAAACACGTCATAGGCCCACCTGCTGCTTCCGTCGGCTTTCGTCACTTTCGCGCGATAGCGCAGCAGATTACCGAATCTGTCTTGCCGCTCCGAGCGGCGATAGTCCAGTGCTATGGAGGCAATGCCCGCCCACGATAGCGATAAGAGCTCGGCGGGATCGGAGATTCCATCATGATTCTTATCCTGCCAGAGCCGAAGCGACCAGTACACAACGTCGCCTGGATCAATTACCCCGTTTCCGTTCCCACCGTTCACCGGCTTATCCAACTCCGCTAGTGCGAGGAACCCGTTGGGGCTGCTGCTTGCAGGTTGGTCTGTGAAATTGCCGAATAGCTCGCCCCCGTCGTCGATTCTTCCGTTGCCGTTTCGGTCCAACGCGAGAAATGCATCATCCGATACGGCTGACGTCCAAGCGATTTGTCCGGCCCGGCCATCGCGATTCAGATCGAACCGAACACCGCCGCCAAAACTTGTTAGCTGAAAGTCGTTCCCGTCCATGTCGACAATGATGGGGCTGCAGGCTCCGCAGTTACGACAGATCTGAGCACCGTCTATGAAGCACTCGAAATCACCGCCGCCGCTTCCGCCACCGGTCCCACCGCCGCCGCCAGATGGTGGTGGCGTGCCGTATGCGCCGTTGCTGAAATTGTAGGCAGCCTGTTGGTCACAGGATGTCGGACTGGTAGGAGAAGTGGAAGTGACCGGCGTATTCATCGTCGTGTTCGAACAGCCGGAGCAATCGTTGAAGCCCCAGATGTGGCCCGCCTCGTGTGCCATGAGTGCAGTAAATCCAGCCATATATGGTTGCACCTGATTAGGATCGATGTTTTGTCTGCGCTAATGTGACGTTCCCTCCCGAGTTGAGTTGAGATGTGGTACAGGCACCCGTGCCTCCACAGGCCGCAGTTCCACCGTTTGTAAAGATGAATACTGGATTCGATGCAGAGGATGTTCCTGACGGAACTGTGGCAACTGCGCTAATGCTGAAGGTCACCGTTGAGCCGGTCATTCCTGTCCAGCCTTGCATGGCGGCCGTAATTGCCGACATCGCCGACTGTGAGCTTCCCAGATCACCCACTACGTAGACCGTGATAGAAGCACCTTGTTGAGGTCCCTTGTCGGCGGTACCGTTGACCGTCAATTGCGTCAGATTCGGGCAAGAACTCTGAGCTTCTGCGGGCGGTATTCCCAGCCAAAGATTAAGCAGAAGAATGCACAACACCACCGCCAGCACGACGGAAACGGTCTTCATAACCATAGAGATCCGTCCTGATCAATAGTTTGAGAGCTTTCGATTGAGAACTTGGATGAGCTCCGGGATCTTCAACCCGGTTATTTCCGAGCGTCCGTGCTCGGCCCGATACCTACCGTCGTCCGAATCTGGTACTACAACTCCGCTTGTCAGGTCCCAGCGCCTTGGCCCCTCCGTGTACATGTCCACCGTGCGATGGTACTGGAGCAGTAGGAGGTATGTGTGACCCGGCTCTATGTCAAATTGGCGAGGATATACATGATCGGAGATTGTCTTTCCCGATGCCGTAACTACGGTGCCTCCAGGGCGGCCAACGTCTATTACCGAGTTCTGGCGGAGAGTGGCACCACTACGGTTTCCAAAGACATGTTCGACTCGAATGTTCATCTCTGTATAAATTGAACGACCGCTGGAAGACAGGAAGGTGCGGTAGCCCTCGAACTTGCCGATGACCCATACACTGTCGGGAATTCGTATGAATTCGGGGCTGTCGGCCAGGTTCCCTCCCGGCGCGATCACCAGTCTTGTAGCTTGCTCCCCGGCTAGCGGAGTTGGTGCTCCAATCAAGGCGTCCCAATAGCTCTCGCGTTGCTGCCTCGCGCTTGGGGCCACAGGGTCCGCTTGCGCACGCGTATCAACCGGCACTTTCATCCACGCGCCCGCACCCGCACCCCGCCCTTGCGGGTCTCGCTGCTGTAGTGCAGCCGCTCCAAGAAGTCCGCACGAAAGCACTGCCAAAACAAGCATTCTTCTTATCACTAAGTTCATGTTGGACTCCATTTTGCGCTTTTCTCGAAACTAACGGGTAGCCAAGAGGTCTCTCCTGAAGGCAACATTACTTACCCGCGGCGGCGTTCTGCGCCATCGAACGCAGACTCACGAACGCCACACTTGTGAGGATTTGCCTCGTGCACGGCCGCGCCGAAGCACATCCAGTGTAGCTCATTGGATGCCCAGTCCTCTCCGGAAGGCCACTCATCGAGACACGGGAGTTACACCCCGTTCCCAAAGCGGGCCATTTTCCCCGCGAATGGGCTCACATCACCGGCGGCACGTTGATGCCCATGATCTCGAGGGCGCGGACCAGTTCGCGGCGCACGACCGCGGCGGTCGCCAGCAGGAACTTCTTCCGCTCCGGGTCGGTCTCGGTGAGGATGTGGTGCCGGTGGTAGAAGTTGCTGAAGAGCTGCGCGAGCTGGAAGGCGTACTTCGCCAGGTAGGCGGGCTCTGTGTTGGCGATGGCCTGCTCGACGACGGTCGATAGCTTCGCCGCCGAGAGCCAGAGCTCCCAGAGCTCGTTGCCGTCGGTGGCGTCGAGGATGGCCTCGAAGTTCACGCGCTCGGCGAGCGCGGTTTCGGGCGAGGCGCCGGCCCTGCGGAAGATGTTGCCGGCGCGGACGGCGGCGTACTGCGCGTACGGGCCGGTCTCGCCTTCGAAGCTGAGCGCGTCTTTGAAGTCGAAGGCGATGACCGAGTTCTTGGTGAAGCGCAGCATGAAGTAGCGGAGCGCGCCGATGGCGATCTGCTCGGCGATGGCGCGCTGCTCGGCGGCATCGAGCTGGGCGTGGCGCGCGGTCACCTCTTCGGCGGCGGAGTGGATGAGGGTGTCGAGCAGGTCGTCGGCCTTCACGCCGAAGCCGCGGCGGCCGGAGACCTCGATGTACGCCTTGGCCATGTCCTCGGGCAGGACGTCGTAGCCCATCTCGGCGGCGCAGCGCGGCGTGAGTGCGACCATCTCGTAGGAAAAGTGGTGGTAGTTCTCGGCGTGCTCGGTGTCGCCGAGTTCGCGGATAGCCTCGCGGACCTGGTTCTGCGGGTCGGACTGGCGCGCGTCGATCACGTTGTAGATGGCGCCGACGCCGCCGAAGTGCGGATGGTCTTTTTCTCCGGAGTCGGCGGAGACCCAGCACCAGTGGCCGTCGGGATATTCGTAGAAGCGCTTGTAGCCGAAGTCCTTGCCGAGCAGGCCGAACTTCCACAGGTGGTACGCAATGTCTTTGCCAACGTAAGTGACGGTGTTGTTCGACCGCACGATGACCTTCTGGTCCTCGGCGTCCTCGGGTTTCTGCTCGGCGGCGGCCTCGGACTTCGCGCCCGCGCGGCGCATCACCCAGCAGCCGGCGTTCTTCCCTTCCTTCTCGAAGTGGAGGACGCCGGCTTCCTTGAGCTGCTGGAAGGCGGCGTCCCAGAAGTGGAGGTGGAGGATCTCGCTCTCGCGCGGGAGGAAGTCGTAGCAGATGTCGAGCCGCTGCATGGTGCGCAGGTGGCGCCGCATGATGTCGGTGGAGATCATGTCGGCGAGCTCGGCGAGCTCGTTGCCGCCGCGCTCGATGGCGTGCAGCACGTCGAGGCGCACCTTGTCGCGCGCCTTGTCTTCCGCGTACCACTGCGAGACGCGCGCGTACAGGTCCCAGCAGGTGTAGTCGAAGCGCAAGTCGGTGGCGATGAGCTTGGCGACGTCGTCCTTCGACTTCTTTTCCAGGTGGACGAAGCCGACGACGACGTCGGCGACCTGGACGCCGGTGTTGTCGATGTAGTTCTGGACGTCGACCTGGCGGCCGTCGGCGCGCAGCAGGCGCACGAAGGTGTCGCCCAGGATGGCGTTGCGCAGGTGGCCGATGTGCGCGGCCTTATTGGGATTGATGGAGGTGTGCTCGACCAGGATCTTCTCGCGGTCGAGCTCGGCGGTCTCGCGGTGGTCGGCGGCGAGCGCGGCGGCCATCTCGCCGCGGTTCACGCGCGCGTTGATGTAGCCGGCGCCGGCGACTTCGAACTTATGGAAGCCGGGGACGTCGCCCAGCCCGCTGACGATCTCGTCGGCGATCTTGCGCGGCGCCTTGCGAAGCTGCTTGGCGAGCTCGAAGGCCACGGGCAGCGCGTACTCGCCGAGCTCCACCTTGGGCGGCTGCTCGAGGACGACGTTGGCGTTCTCGATGCCGTAGTGCGCGCGCAGGAAGGCGCGCACACGTTCGGCAAGCCGCCGCTGGAGCATGCGATACAAGCTTCAGGCCTCTCCGTAAGTTGCTGTAGAAAAAGGCGATTATAGCAAACGCGTTTCAGCGGCCCGGTTTGACGCTGTTCGCACGCCCACCTATCATCAGAAGTTTGAGCAGTCGTCGGTCGTCGGCCCTCGGTCGTCGGCTGCCGCGATCCTGCTCAAGCCATCCGAAAACCCATGCGCATCGCCTATCTCGACTGCTTCTCCGGAATCTCGGGCGACATGTTCCTGGGCGCCCTGGTCGACGCCGGCGTCTCGGCTGAGCTGCTGAAGCAGACCGTGGCGGCGCTCGAGATCGGCGCGGAGCTCGAGATCAGCAAGGTGGACCGCAGCGGCATCACCGCGACCAAGGTGGACGTGGTCGTCGACGGCGAGAAGGACGAGCCGCGCGTGGAGCACGACCACGGCGACCGCAAGCACGGACATTCCCACCAGCACGCGCACGAGCGCGTGACCGGGCACGCGCATGCGAAAGAGAATGAGGTCGGGCTGCTGAAGCACAACTTCCCGCGGGTCGCGCCCATCCCGGAGAGCATGCGGCGGGCCAAGGAAGCGCAGGCGGGACGCAAGCACGGGCACGGCCGGCATCTCGCCGAGATCAAGCAGCTCATCGCGCAGTCGAAGCTCTCCTCGGGCGCGAAGGAGACCGCCACCGAGATCTTCCAGGCGCTGGCCGAGGCGGAGGCGAAGGTGCACAACAGCGATCCCGAGAAGGTGCACTTCCACGAGGTCGGGGCGGTCGACGCCATCGTGGACATCGTGTGCGCGGCGGTCGGCGCCGAGGCGCTGGGGGTGGACGAGTGGATCTGCTCGCCGCTCAACGTGGGCTCGGGCACGGTCGAGTGCCAGCACGGGACCTTCCCCGTCCCCGCGCCGGCGACGGTGGAGCTGCTTTCGGGCGCCGCCATCTACTCTTCCGGCATCGACGCCGAACTGGTGACGCCGACCGGCGCGGCCATCGCGCGCATCCTGGCGGGACAGTGCGCGCCGCTCCCGCCGCTCAAGGTCGAGAAGACCGGCTACGGCGCCGGCTCGCGCAGTTTCCCCAATCATCCCAACGTGCTGCGCATCACCATCGGCGAGGCGGTCGACGCCACGAAGCTGCGCGCCCCCGCGGCCGGCGGGCAGGAGGAGATCTCGGTGCTCGAGGCGAACCTCGACGACCTGAACCCGCAGCTGTTCGGCTACGTGATGGACCGCGCGCTGGCCGAGGGCGCGCTCGACGTCTTCGCCACGCCGGTGCAGATGAAGAAGAACCGCCCGGGCATGCTGCTGACCGTGCTGTGCAAGCCGGCCGATTCCGAGAAGTTGACCAGGCTCATCTTCTCCGAGACGACGACGCTGGGCGTCCGGATGCGGGAGGAGAAACGCGCCGCGCTTGCGCGCCGCACGGTGGAAGTGAAGACGCCGTGGGGCTCGGTGCGGATGAAGGTCGCGAACCTGAACGGCACGGTGGCGAACTACGCGCCGGAGTACGAAGACTGCCGCCGCATCGCCGAGCAGAACGGCCTGCCGCTGAAGCGCGTGATGCAGGAGGCGATGAGCGCCTACGCCGGGCTCAGCGACAAGACGTCTACCTCCTCGCCCAAGGTCAAGGCGGCGAAGAAGAAATGAATCTCAAGAACGACGATGTCCGATAAGCCCAGGTTCTACCTCACGACGCCGATCTACTACGTGAACGCGCGGCCGCACATCGGGCACGCGTACACCACGCTGGCGTGCGACGCCATTGCGCGGCGCCAGCGCATGCTCGGCAAAGACACCTTCTTCCTTACCGGCACCGATGAGCACGGCATCAAGATCGAGCGCTCGGCCACGGCGCAAGGCACGAAGCCGCAGCAGCTCGCCGACGACGTGGCGCAGTCCTTCCGCGCGCTCTGGGACCGGATGGGGATCAGCTACGACGACTTCATCCGCACCACCGAAGAGCGACACAAGAAGGGCGCGCAGGCGCTGTGGAAGGTCCTGAAGAAGAACGGGTACATCTACAAGGGCAGCTACAGCGGGCAATACTGCGTGTACGACGAGCTGTACGTGGATTCGGTCGGGCCGGGCGCGCCCTGCCCCGAGTGCGGCCGACCCACCGAGACGGTGAGCGAGGAGAACTACTACTTCAAGCTCTCGGCCTTCGAAGACAAGCTGCTGAAGTACTACAACGAGCATCCGGAGTTCATCCGGCCGGAGACGCGCCGGAACGAGGTGATCTCGTTCGTGCGCGCCGGGCTGCGCGACCTCTCCGTCTCGCGCTCCACCTTCACGTGGGGCGTGCCGGTGCCCGACGACCCGAAGCACATCATGTACGTGTGGCTGGACGCGCTCTCGAACTACATCACGGCGCTGGGCTACGGAGCGAAGGACGACAAGAAGTTCGAGCGCTACTGGCCCGCCGACCTGCAGATGATCGGCAAGGAGATCGTGCGCTTCCACTGCGTGTACTGGCCGGCGTTCCTGATGGCGGCGGGGCTGCCGCTGCCGAAGTCCATCGTGGCGCACGGGTGGCTGCTGTTCGAGGAGAACAAGATGTCGAAGTCGCGCGGCAACATCGTGCGGGCGGAGACGATCCTCGACGTGCTGGGCGCGGATGCGCTGCGCTACTTCCTGCTGCGCGAGATCGTCTTCGGGCAGGACGGCTCGTTCAGCTTCGACGCGCTCGTCACGCGCTACAACGCCGACCTCGCGAACGACCTCGGGAACCTCGCCAGCCGCACGCTGACGATGATCAACAAGTACTTCCGCGACGAGGTGCCGTATCCCTCGGCCGCGGCAGCGCGCAGCGCGGGCGACGACGCCATCGCCAAGCTGGCGACCGAGGTGATCGCCAACTTCGGCGCGCAGTTCGACGACTACCAGTTCTCGAAGGCGCTGGAGAGCGCGTGGTCGCTGGTGGGCGCGGTCAACAAGTACCTGGTCGAGAACGAGCCGTGGGCGCTGGGCGAGAAGCAGGATGACCAGAGCCGCTCGCGCCTCGGCACCATCCTCTATACGGCGGCGGAGGCGCTGCGCATCGTGACCGCGCTCGTCCACCCGGTGCTGCCGGAATCGACGGCCAAGATCTGGCGGCAGCTCGGACTGGGCGACATCAGGAAGGTGAACCCCGCGAAGCTGAAGTGGGGCGAGCTGAAGATCGGGGTGAAGCTCGGCAAGATCGAACCGGTGTTCCCGCGCGCCGACAAGAGCGCCATAGAAAGGATGCAGAAGATGGAAGAGCAACGGAGCCTGGCCCACAAGGAAGCCGACGCGGAGCGCGAGCAGGACAAGAAGAAGACGAGATCGCCCGAGCCTGCGGGCGCGGGCGCGCAAGCGGGACAGCCCGCCACGCAGGCGGCCACCGGCCCGGGGCCGGCGGCGCCGGCCGCGGCAGCGCCGGACGCGAAGATCTCCATCGACGATTTTGTGAAGGTCGAGATGCGCGTGGGCCAGGTGAAGTTCGCGGAGAAGGTGAAGGGCGCGGACAAGCTGCTGCGCCTGGAAGTTGACATCGGCACGGAAGTCCGCCAGGTGGTCGCGGGCATCGCGAAGGCGTACGAGCCGGAAAAGCTGATCGGGCGCAAGGTCGTGCTGGTGGTAAACCTCGCGCCGCGGAAGCTGCGCGGGCTGGAATCGAACGGCATGATCGTCGCGGCTTCGTTCGGCGAGGAAGGCACGCCGGTGCTGGCGAGCTTCCTGGAAGACGTGCCGGTGGGAGCACGGCTGAAATAGATCGAGTAATCGGGTAATCGCGTAATTTGAGCCCTACCACCCGATCCCCCGATCACCAAATCACCCAATGTTCGTCGATTCCCACGCCCATCTCGACGGCCCCAAGTACGCGGGCGACCTCGACCAGGTGCTCGACCGGGCGCGGGCCGCCGGGGTGGAGAACATCCTGTGCATCGGCAACGGCACCGGACCGGGCACGCTCGACTGCGCGGCGCGGCTCGCCGAGCAGTACGAAGAGCTCTACGCTTCGACCGGCGTCCACCCGCACGAGGCCGCGCTGGCAAGCGACGCCAGCTACCTCGAGATCGAGCGGCTCATCCGCGAGAAGAAGGTCATCGCGGTGGGCGAGATCGGGGTGGACTACTTCTACAAGCACTCGCCGCCCGAGGCGCAGCAGCAGGTCTTCATCCGGCAGATGGAGATCGCGCGCGCCGCCAAGCTGCCCATCATCCTGCACATCCGGCCGGCGCAGAACAGCGACGATGCGTGGGAGCACGCCTTCCGCCTGCTGCGCGAGCACTGGCAGCCAGCCGGGCTGGGCGGCATCTTCCACTGCTTCACCGGCGACGCGGAGAAGGCGCAGCGCGCGCTCGACCTCGGGTTCTTCATTTCGTTCGCCGGGGTGGTGACATTCCCCAAGTCGGGCGCCATCCAGCAGGCGGCGCGCACGGTGCCGCTCGACCGCATGTTGATCGAGACCGACTCCCCGTACCTGGCGCCGGCGCCGCACCGAGGCCAGCGCAACGAGCCGGCCTACGTGGCCGAGACCGCGCGCTACATCGCCCAACTGCGCGGCATCGACCTAGAGGAGGTCGGCGCCGCCACGACAAGCACTTTCCGGCGATTGTTCAACCTTTAGTTCAACCACGGAGACACGGAGAACACGGAGGGTTTGTTTCTTGTTCTCTCCGTGGCCTCCGTGCCTCCGTGGTGAATCTGGTTGTGTAAACTACTTGTTCCCATGGCAGAGAACTCTTTCGACATCGTCAGCAAGGTCGACCTGCAGGAGGTCGCGAACGCGATCCAGAACGCGCTCAAGGAGGTCCACACGCGCTTCGACCTCAAGGACGCGAAGGCGGACATCAAGCTCGAGGGCAAGGACGCGATCCACCTGGCCGCGGTCGACGACTACAAGCTCAAGGCCGTGAACGACGTCTTCCAGCAGAAGCTGGTGAAGCGCGGCGTGCCGCTCAAGGCGCTCAGCTACGGCGCCATCGAGCCGGCCGCCGGCGCGACGGTGAAGCAGAAGATCACCATGCAGCAAGGCATCCCGATCGAGAAGGCGCGCGAGATCGTGAAGCTCATCAAGGACTCGAAGAAGAAAGTGCAGGCCTCGATCCAGGGCGACACGGTGCGCGTGAGCGGCAAGGACCGCGACGCGTTGCAGGAGATCATCGCGCTGGTGAAGGGGCGCGATTTCGGCATCGACATGCAGTTCACGAATTACAGAAGCAATTAGCGATCAGCGGTCAGCGATTTGCGAGAGCGGATGAAAGAGACCCGGCAGAACAACGCAGTGAACGCGAAAGAGATCTTCGATCTCCTGCGCGACGACCTGTCGGCCATCGAGCGCGAGTTCGGGCGCGACACGGTCTCGAACGTCGGCGCCATCACCGAGATCGGCGAGTACCTGCGCGGCGGAGGCGGGAAGCGCATCCGCCCTGCGCTGCTGCTGCTGTCGTCGAAGCTGTTCAATTACTCGGGGCGCTCGGTCATCCGGCTGGGCGCGGTGGTGGAGATCATCCACACCGCGACGCTGGTGCACGACGACATCATCGACGAGGCGCAGACGCGGCGCGGCCGCCCGGCTGCCAACACGCAGTGGGGCAACTCCAAGTGCGTGCTCGCCGGCGACTGGCTCTACATGCAGTCGTTCAAGATCGCGGTGCAGGAGCGCAACTTCCGCGTGCTCGACGCGCTCATCGACCTGACGCAGGCGATGGTGGAGGGCGAGCTGCTGCAGATGGAAAAGCTCGGCAAGATGATCTCCGCCGACGAGCACTTCGACCTCATCTACCGCAAGACGGCGTGCCTGTTCTCGGTGTGCATGCGGCTGGGCGCGATCGTCTCGGGCGCCTCGCAAGAGGAAGAAGAAAAGCTCGCCAGCTATGGGCGCAACGTCGGCCTGGCCTTCCAGATCGTGGACGACGTGCTCGACCTCACCGCCACCGCCGACGTGCTCGGCAAGCCGGTCGGGAGCGACCTGCGCGAGGGCAAGGTCACGCTCGCGGTGATCCACGCGCTGGAACGGTGTTCCAAGGGCGAGCGCGCGATG
The DNA here is from genome assembly GCA_035457425.1 of Terriglobales bacterium. Lineage (NCBI taxonomy): Bacteria > Pseudomonadati > Acidobacteriota > Terriglobia > Terriglobales > Terriglobales bacterium. The sequence goes on along the minus strand of DATIBR010000052.1, from coordinate 31,514 downwards.
ATCGAGACGGTGCTGCGCGAGCGCGCGTTCCGCTCCGTCACGCTCGAGCAGGTGCTCGACATCCTGACGCGCTACGGCTCCATCGATTACGCGAACGCCCGCGCCAGCGAGTACGCCCAGGCCGCGCGCGACAATCTCGCCGGCTTCCCCGATTCCGAGATCAAGCGCGCCCTGCTGTGGGTGCCGGAGTTCGTGGTCGAGCGCGAGAAGTAAGACCCACCACAGAGACACAGAGGCGCGGAGAAGCCCGTTTTTGCCTACATTCCCCGGTGTCCCTGTGTCTCTGTGGTAGGTTTGGTTCTCGATGGCGAACGAAGTCGAGATCAAGTTCCTGGTAAAGAGCCTGGAAGACCTGAGGAGCCAACTGGGCGCCGCGGGCTTCCGGGAGCGCACGCCGCGGACGCACGAGATGAACGTGCTGTACGACTTCCCCGGCCGCCCGCTGCGCGCGCAGGGCGAGCTGCTGCGCATCCGCAAGTACGGCGAGAAGTGGAAGCTGACGCACAAGGGCCCGGGCGACGCCGGCAAGCACAAGTCGCGCGTCGAGACCGAGACAGAAGTGAAGGACGGGGCGGCGCTGGAAGCCATCCTGAGGGCGCTCGGGATGCAGGAGGCCTTCCGCTACGAGAAGTTTCGCAGCGAGTGGAGCGACGGCCAGGGCGAGATCGTGCTCGACGAGACGCCCATCGGCGACGTCGCCGAGATCGAAGGCCCGCCGGAGTGGATCGACGCGACCGCGAAGCGGCTCGGCGTCGCCGAGCGCGAGTACATCACCAAGAGCTACGCGGTGCTATTCGAGGAGTGGAAGCAGCGCACCGGCAGCCGCGCGACCGAGATGACGTTCGCGGCCATCCGCGAGAGGAAGTAAGCGGCGGTCTTGCCGGCTGAAGCCGGAGTTCCTAGAACGACGCGACGATATCGAGCGTGCGCTGGGCGTGCGCGACCTCGCGGCGCATGGCCGCCTCGTAGCCGCGGCAGGCGTAGTACATCGCGTGATCGAAGAAGCGGTCGAGGCGCGTCATCAGTTCCAGCATCCCGACCAGCTCGACGGTGCTGTCCATGAGCGCTTCCTCGCGGATGAACTTGTGGATGGCCTCGCGCGTGGCGCCGATGGCCCAGATGAAGTGGCTGAGCGCCACGCCTTGCGCGGCGCGGCGGCGTCCCAGGTCGGTGTAGCGGCGCTCCAGGTCCGCCTCGGTCTTGGTGGTGAGCCAATCGCTCACGTGCTCCAGCAGGTCGTGCGTGCGGGCGTGCAGCTCTTCCGGCGGGATCTTCCGCAGGTCGCTGCATTCCGGGGAGTTGAGGAAGATGCCGAGGATCTTGGCGGAGAGCTTCTCGGAGTGCGTCTCGATCAGGTGGACCAGCCGAAGAGCCAGCATAGGAGCCTCCTTTTCGGCTTTATCGGAGCCATTCTAGCGCCAAACAATCACGCCCGTTTGTGACGGCGGTCACGTCATTTTGAGCGCGGCAGGAGCAGTCTTTCAGCTGGAGGCGTCTATGAAGAACCTCATGAAGATCCTCCTGCTGGTCTTCGCGCTCATCGCGTTCTTCGCGCTGCTGACCCCGGTGTCGCTCAGCCAGAACAAGCCGCCGGAGCAGAAGCCGGACGGCACAAAGTATTCGCGCGTGAAATACGACCGCGCGGCCGAGGTGAAGGTCATCGGCACGGTGGACGAAGTGCTGGACTTCGACTGCCCGGTGACGAACACGGAAGGCGCGCACGTGGTGCTGCGCACCGCCGACGCGCGCATCATGGTGCACATCGCGCCCGTCAGCTTCCTGAAGCAGTTCGGCATCGAACTGAAGAAGGGTGAGAAGCTGCAAGTCATCGGGGCGCGCATGAAGGACGGCGAGGGCGGCGACACCATCATCGCGCGCGAGATCACCTCGAACGAGGTGGTGTTGGGCGTCCGCACGCCCGACGGCAAGCCGCTCTGGTAGGACAGTCGCCGGCGGCTGGCGGCCGGCGGCTGGCCGCGGAGCGTTGCGGGTAGAGCTGTTCCCCGTCATCAGAACCCCTGCAAATCCTGCGAGGAGGTCTTATGTCTCTCTTTTTCAAGCGAGCTGTCCCTGCGTTGCTGTGGACAGCGCTGCTGATGGTGCCGGTCCAGGCGGCGGCGCACTGCGACACGCTAGGCGGGCCGGTCGTCTCCGACGCGCGCGCCGCGCTGGCGAGCGCGGACGTGACGCCGGCGCTGAAATGGGTGAAACCGGAGCAGGAAGCGGAAGTCCGCGCGGCGTTTGCGCGCACGCTCAAGGTGCGCAGCCAAGGGGCTGATGCCCGCGAACTCGCCGACACGTACTTCTTCGAGACGCTGGTCCGGCTGCACCGGCAGAGCGAAGGCGCGGCTTACACCGGGCTCAAGCCGGCCGACGCGGTAGAACCCGCGATCGCCGCGACCGACCAAGCGATCGAGACGGGCGACAGCGAACGGCTGGTCGCCGCGTTACAGCGCGAGGTGGCGGAAGCGGTGCGCGCGCGGGTGGCGCGCGTGCTGGAGGCGAAGAAGCATGCCGGGCAGAGCGTAGCCGCGGGGCGGGCGTACGTCGCCGCCTACGTGGAATTGCTGCATTACGTGGAGGCGCTGCACGGCGGCGCGGAGGAGACGACCGAGGCGGCCGTCCACTAGAAACGGGCTAGCGGCGGGCGGCAGGCCGCGGAGGATCGCTCTGCAAAGCTCTATTTCGCGCGCCGGCGTGGATGAGCGGCAAGCGGCAGGCCCGCTAAACGCCAGCGCTTCTAGGCCGCCGCGCCGTGGCACTTCTTGTACTTCTTGCCTGAGCCGCAGGGGCAGGGATCGTTGCGGCCGACTTTGCCGCCTTCGCGGCGAACCTGCTGCACGGGCGCCTGGTCGCCGGAGCCGGCCATGCGGGCCTGCTCCAGCTCGCGCCTTTTCTTGCGCTGGAACTCGGCCTCGATCTCGTCGATGGTGGTCTGCGCGCGCCGGCCCGCACCGTCGCCGCCCGCCGGCTGCTCCGGCTGCACCTCGACCGGCCGCCCCGTCGCGTTGTCTACGATCTGCATGAGGTAGAGGTAGCGGACGGTGTCTTCCTCGAACTTGCGCATCATGCCTTCGAACATCTCGAAGGACTCGCGCTTGTACTCCACCAGCGGGTCGTGCTGGGCGTAGCCACGCAGCCCGATGCCCTCGCGCAGGTGGTCCATGTTGAGCAGGTGCTCTTTCCACAGCTGGTCGATGACGCTGAGCATGAGCATGCGCTCGTGGTAGCGCATCTGCTCGGCGCCGATCAGGTGCTCCTTGGCTTCGTAGCGCTCCTTCAATTTCTCGAAGACGGAGTCGCCCAGCTCCTGCCGGTTGAGCTCCTCCAGCTTCAGGCCCTCGGCCGCGAGGTCCACGCCGAAGCGCGTGAAAACGTCCTTCTTCAGCCCCTCGAGGTCCCAGTCGTCGGCGTGCGCCTTCTCGGAGACGTGCTTCTCCATCAGCTCGCTGAGGATGCCGGCGACGTATTCCTCGAGGATGAGCTCTTTCTGCTCGACACCTTCGAGCAGCTGCCGGCGCAGTCCGTAGACGGCCTGGCGCTGCTTGTTCATGACGTCGTCGTACTCGAGCACGTGCTTGCGGGCCTCGAAATTCTGGGCCTCGACCGCCTTCTGCGCGGCCTCGATGCGCCGGGTGATCAGCTTCGACTCGATGGGGATGCCCTCTTCCATCCCCAGCCGCTGGAGCAGGTTCGACACCCACTCCTTGGCGAAGATGCGCATCAAGTCGTCTTCGAGCGAGAGGTAGAAGCGCGAGGAGCCGGGGTCGCCCTGGCGGCCGGCGCGGCCGCGCAGCTGGTTGTCGATGCGGCGCGCCTCGTGCCGCTCGGTGCCGAGGATGTGCAGGCCACCCACGCCGGTGACCTGGTCGTGCTCCGCGTCGGTCTCGCTCTTGTACTTCGCGAAGATCTCTTCCCACTGGAGGAGGGGCATCTCGAACTCGGTGCCCTGGTAGTAGAAGAGAGTGGAATCGGCGCGCTGCTCGCCCTTGATGACCTGCCCGACGGCGGTCTGGCGGGGCTGGGCGAGGCCACGCTTGACCGCCTCCTGGCGCGCCATGAACTCGGCGTTGCCGCCGAGCAGGATATCGGTGCCGCGGCCGGCCATGTTGGTGGCGATGGTCACCATGCCGAAACGTCCCGCCTGCGCCACGATCTCGGCTTCCTTCTCGTGGTACTTGGCGTTCAGGACGACGTGCTTGATGCCCTTCTTTTTCAGCAGCTCGGAGAGCCGCTCCGACTTCTCGATGGACGTGGTGCCGACCAGGATGGGCTGGCCGGTCTGGTTCATCTTGGCGATCTCATCGGCCGCCGCGTAGTACTTCTCCTTCTCGGTGCGGTAGACGACGTCGGGATTCTCCTTGCGCAACATCGGCATGTTGGTGGGGATGACCACCACTTCGAGCTTGTAGATCTTGTAGAACTCGGGCGCTTCGGTCTCCGCCGTGCCGGTCATGCCGGCCAGCTTCTTGTACATGCGGAAGTAATTCTGGAAGGTGATGGTGGCGAGGGTCTGGTTCTCGCGCTCGACCTTCACGCCCTCTTTCGCCTCGATGGCCTGGTGCAGGCCGTCGGACCAGCGGCGGCCGGGCATGAGGCGGCCGGTGAACTCGTCGACGATGAGGACCTCGCCGTCCTTGACGACGTACTCGACGTCGCGCTTGTAGAGCGCGTGGGCCTTCACGGCGGTGTCCACGTGGTGTTTGAGGTCCCAGTTCTCGGGGTCGGCGATGTTGCCGATGCCGAGCAGCTTCTCGACCTTCTCCCAGCCGTCGTCGGTGACGGTGATGGTGCGGTGCTTCTCGTCGATGACGTAGTCGCCGGTGAGGATCTTGTCCTCGCCCTGCTTGATCTCTTCGCCGCGCTTCAGCTTGGGGATGATCTTGTCGACGCGGTGGTACTTGTCGGTGGATTCGTCGCTGGCGCCGGAGATGATGAGCGGGGTGCGAGCTTCGTCGATGAGGATGGAGTCGACCTCGTCGACGATGGCGAAGTTGTGGACGCGCTGGACGCAGTCCTTGAGGTCGAACTTCATGTTGTCGCGCAGGTAGTCGAAGCCGAACTCGTTGTTGGTGCCGTAGGTGACGTCGGAGGCGTAGGCTTCGCGGCGCTGCTCGTCGTCGAGCTCGTGCACGATGACGCCGACGGTGAGCCCGAGGAACTTGTAGAGGCGGCCCATCCACTCGGCGTCGCGCTTCGCCAGGTAGTCGTTCACGGTGACGACGTGCACGCCCTGCCCGCCGAGCGCGTTGAGGTAGACCGGCAGGGTGGCGACGAGCGTCTTGCCCTCGCCCGTCTTCATCTCGGTGATCTTGCCCTCGTGCAGCACCATGCCGCCGATGAGCTGCACGTCGAAGTGCCGCATGTTCAGCACGCGGCGCCCGGCCTCGCGCACCACGGCGAAGGCTTCGGGCAGGATCTCGTCGAGGACCTGCTTGCGGACTTCGGCGCGCGCCTTCTGCGCGTCCTCGTCGTCGCCCGCGACCGCGTCCACGCGCTCCGCGATGCGCCGGCGGAACTCTTCGGTCCTGGCGCGCAGCTGCGCGTCGGAGAGCTGCTGCATCGCGGGCTCGAGCGCGTTGATGCGCTCGATGGCGGGCAGCAGGCGCTTCACCTCGCGCTCGTTCTTGGTGCCGAAAACCTTGGCTAAGAGTGTGTTGATCAATCCGGGATTTCCTGGGCAGGGTCTTGCCTTATCAGGCTAACACATTGGATGCGGGAGACTTGCGCAGGACTCAGAGCGCCGGCCTCCGGCCGCCAGGGGGGCCGGCGGCTCGCCGCCGCTTATATAATCCCGGTTGTCAACGGAGGAACGCATGAAGCGCATCGCTTTCGCAATCATCCTGCTCGTGGCCACCGCGGGCTACGCCAAGTCGATGAAGAAGACGGTCGAGCTCAAGGACGCGAAGGGGGCGGCGGTCGGCACCGCCGAGCTCTCGCAGGGCAAGGACGCCGTCACCATCAAGCTGAACCTGAAGGGCCTGCCGCCGGGCGAGCACGCACTCCACATCCACCAGAACGCGAAGTGCGAGGGCGCCGACGGCTTCAAGTCCGCCGGCCCGCACTTCAACCCCAGCGGCAACAAGCACGGCCTGCAGAACCCCGAAGGCCCGCACAACGGCGACATGCAGAACTTCACCGTCGGCAAGAACGGCAAGGCCAAGGTCACGGTGACGAACAAGAACGTGAGCCTGGACGAGGAAGAGGCCGACTCGGTGTTCGCCAACGGCGGCACCGCGCTGGTCATCCACGCCAAGGCCGACGACCTGAAGACCGACCCGGCCGGCAACGCAGGCGACAGGATCGCCTGCGGGCTGATCACGAAGTAGGCCAAGTCCACCATAGAGACACAGAGGCACAGAGAAGCGGGATTCTGTGAACCTCTGTGCCTCTGTGGCAGGTGTGGGTTTTATGCCGCGCGCCTGCCGCCCTTCTTGCGCGCGCCGCGGCTCTCTTCTTCTTCCATCGCTTCCATGCCCATGTCGTCCGGTCTCAGCTTCTTGCCAAGGGCCTCGATCTTCCGCAGCGTCTCCTGCTCTTCCTTCAGGTTCCGCTGCAGGAGACGCGTGGCCTCGGTGTGCTTCATCATGCGGGCGAGCCGGATGAGCGCCTCGTACTCGGCGATCTCGTAGCGCTCGATCTTGCTGGCGCCGACGGCGGCCTCGATGTCGGCGATGTCGGGCGACGGATCTGCGCTCTTGAATCCCTCGCCCTCTTCCACCAGGCCCTTGATGCCCTTGCACTCGACGTCCGACTCGGGCTCCTCGCCGAGCGACTCGAACACCTGCTGTAGGCGCTCGACCTGCTTCTCGGTCTGTGTCTTGTGCTGCTCGAAGGCCTTCTTGAGCTGCGGGTTCGAGGCCGACTCGGCGTTCTTGCCCAGGGCCTCGACCAGCTGCTTCTCACCATCCATGATGTCGCTCAGTCCATGCAAAAAGAATTCGTGCGCGGTCTGCATTGTGATCTCCTCCTGGAAGATTGCGGTCTCTTGCTCGGATGCGACCCTCCCGAGCAGGGTGGGCATCGGAGGGTTTGGAATCGAGAGCGGCTACAGCTAATATTCAGGCCTGTCTCCCAGCCCCAGCCCCGCTCTGATGACGGGTTTCTACAGCTGCTTCTCTGAATCCGCGGAAAAATGGCCACAGAACGTGGCGATCGAGGTGCAGCGCGAGCGCACCGTCGAGCGCCATACCTACGCCGAGCTGCGCCTGCGGGCGGAATCGGTGGGCCGCTGGCTGCACCAGCAGGGCGTCGCGCGCGGGGCGCGCTGCGCCTTCCTCGGCAACAACGGCGCGCGCTGGGTGGCGGCGTACCTGGGAACCATCGCCGCCGGCAACGTCGCCGTGCCGCTCGACACCGCCTTCAAGCCCGCGCAGATCGCCACCCTGCTGCGGGACAGCGGCGCTACGCTGCTGTTCGTCGACGAGCGCTACCTCGAGACGGCACGCGAAGCCACCGAGGGCATGAACCTGCGCTTCGTGCTGCTGGAGGGCGCGGCGCCCGGCGTGGAGAGCGTGGAGCGCATCTTCGCGGCCGGGCCCGGCGACTTCCGCCCGTTCGCCCCGAAGTCCCTCGACGACGCCTGCGTCATCCTCTATACCTCCGGGACGACCAGCGACCCGAAGGGCGTGGTGCTCACGCACGACAACATGATGGCCGAGGTCGAGGCCGTCTTCAGCTTCGTGCACATCCAGCCCACCGACTCGATCCTCGGCGTGCTGCCGCTGTTCCACTCGCTCGCCCAGATGGCGAACCTGCTGCTGCCGTTCGCGGGCGGCGCGCGCGTCGTTTACCTGGAGACGCTCAACACCAACGAACTGTTGCGCGGCCTGCGCGAGCGCGACATCACGCTGTTCTGCTGCGTCCCGCAGTTCTTCTATCTCATCCACGAGCGCATCCTGAAGGAAGTGGCGGCGCGCGGTCCGATCGCGCGGCAGGCCTTCCGCGCGCTGCTCGGGGTCTCGACCGCGCTGCGCAAAGTCGGCATCAATCCCGGCAGGCTGCTGTTCCGGGGCGCGCACGAGGCGCTCGGGACCAGCATGCGGTTCCTCGTCACCGGCGGCTCGCGCTTCGACCTCGACGTCGCCAAGGACCTGTATGCGCTCGGCTTCGACATCCTGCAAGCCTATGGGCTGACCGAGGTCACCGGCGGCGCCTTCGCCACGCCGCCGGACGACAACGTGCTCGGATCAGTGGGGAGGCCGCTCAAAGGCGTAGAGGCGAGACTGGTCGGAGAGCCGGCGGCGTTGAACGGCGACGGCAAGGCGTCGGCCGAGGTCGCGCTGCGCGGGCGCACCGTGATGCAGGGCTACTACAACCGGCCGGACGCCAACGCGCAGGCCTTCCGCGACGGCTGGTTCCTGACCGGCGACCTCGGGTACTTCGACGATGGCGGCAACCTCTTCATCACTGGCCGCGCGAAAGAGGTGATCGTCACCGCCAACGGCAAGAACATCTATCCGGAAGAGATCGAGCAGCACTACCTGCAATCGCCGTGGATCAAGGAGATCTGCGTGGTGGGCCTGGAGTCGAAGCCCGGGCAGCGGCTGGAAGAGCGGCTGCACGGCGTGGTCGTGCCCGACTTCGAGATGCTCAAAGAGAAGCGCATCGTCAACATCAACGAGGTCATCCGCTTCGACATCGAGACGCTGTCCACCAAGCTCACGCCCGCCAAGCGCATCCTGAGCTACGAGATATGGAAAGAGGAGCTGCCGCGCACCACCACGCGCAAGCTCAAGCGCTTCGAGATCCTGCGGCGCGTGGAGGCCGGCGAGGGCGCGAAGCAGGAGGAGCGCGGGCCAGTCGAGGTCACCGCGGAGGACGAGAGCTGGATGCTCCAGCCGCAGGTGGCGGAGGCGCTGGCGCTGATCCGCGAGGCCGCGCGCGAGCATGGCGAGCAGGTGGCGCCGGCGGCGAACCTGGAGCTCGACCTCGGCCTGGATTCGATGGAGCGCGTGGAGCTGCTGGTCGCGCTCGAAAAGCATTGCAACGCGCACGTGCCGGAGTCGCTCGTCTCCGAGGTCTACACCGTGCGCGAGCTGGTGGAGGCCGTGCTGGCAAGCGCCGGCCAGGGCGCGCGCCGCGAAGAAACCGGCTGGGACAACGTGCTGAGCGTGGAGTCCGACGACCCCGACGTCCACGCCATCACGCGCCCGCGACTGCTCTCCACGCTCTTCTGGTTCGTCTTCGGGCGCTTCGTGGGGTTGTTCACGCGCGACTTCTTCGAACTGCGCGTCACCGGGCTCGAGAAGCTGCCGGACGAGGGCCCGTACATCATCTCGCCCAACCACCAGAGTTTCGTGGACGCGCCCGTGCTCGTCGCGCTGCTGCCGTGGAAGCTTTACCGCCAGCTCTTCTACGTGGGGACGAGCGAGATCTTCGGTTCGGGCTTCGGGCGGTGGCTGGCGCGCACCATCAAGCTCATCCCCGTGGACCCGGACGCGAACCTGGTGCCCGCGATGCGCGCCGGCGCTTACGGGCTGCGCCACGGGCGCGTGCTCGTGCTCTACCCCGAAGGCGAGCGCTCCATCACGGGCGAGCCCAAGACGTTCAAGAAGGGCGCGGCCATCCTGGCCACGCACCTGCAGGTGCCGATCTATCCCGTCGCGATGGACGGCTTCTTCGAAGCGTGGCCGCGCGGCAAGAACTGGTTCCAGCGCTTCACGCGCATGCGCATCGCCGTCGGCGACCCCGTGGTGCCGCCGCCCTCACCCGGTCCGAGCCCGGAGCTGACCTACGCGCAGCTCACCGCGGAACTGAAGCGCCGCGTGATGGACATGTGGGTGCCGATGCACGAGCAATTAGCGATAAGCGATAAGCGATAAGCAAGATCCAAGAACAGCCGGGTTTGGGCGGTTTGGCTTATTGCTTATCGCTTACTGCTTATCGCTTCTCTGCTATCATCCGCCGCCATGAAAGTAGAGAGCCTCGTCCCGATCCTCAACGTCTCCGACATCGCCGCCACCTTCGCCTGGTTCGAGAAGTGGGGCTGGAAGAAACTCTGGAACTGGGGAGCGCCGCCGAACTTCGGCGCGGTCGGTGCGGATAAGTGCGAGATCTTCCTCTGCCGGGGCTACCAGGGCGGTCGCGGGCGCGGCGCCAACAAAGCCACCTTCGGTCCCGAGGGCGATGAAGCCGCGGACAAAGGCGTGTGGATGTCGGTGTTCGTCGACGACGTGGACGCGGTGCACCAGCACTGCCTGGCGCAGGGACTCGAGATCACCTTCCCGCCCACCACCATGCCGTGGAACGTCCGCGAGATGCACGTGCGCCACCCCGACGGGCACGTCTTCCGCGTGGGCACCGGCGTGGCGTGCGAGTAGCTTATTTCGCGCGCGGGTGCGACTTGTCGTACACCGCGAGCACGTGCTTCATGGAGAGCTGGGTGTAGCGCTGCGTGGTCGAGAGCCGCTCGTGGCCGAGCAGCTCCTGGATGGCCCGCAAGTCGGCGCCCTCTTCCAGCATGTGCGTGCCGAAGGCGTGGCGCAGGGTGTGCGGATGCACGTCCGGGGGCAGGCCCTTCGCCACCGCGATGGCCTTCACGATGCGCCCGACGGAGCGCGTGGTGAGCGGCCCGCCGCGCCGGTTCACCAGCAGGGCGCGGGTCGTCTTGTTCGCGAGCGCTTCCTGGCGCTTCGGCAGGTACGCCGCGAGCGCCTCGCGCGCGCTCTCGCCGAACGGCACGAAGCGCTCCTTCTTCCCTTTGCCGCGGATGAGGATGGCTTCGTTCGACCAGCGGATGTCGTCGAGCCGGATGCCGACCAGCTCCGAATTGCGGATGCCGCAGCCGTAGAGCAGCTCGAAGATGAGGCGGTCGCGTTCCGGGAAGCTCGCGCGCTCGGGCATGGGCGCGTCGAGCACTGCGTTCATCTCCTCGATGGTCGGGACGCGCGGCAGCTTCTTCGGCAGGCGCGGCGTCGAGACCAGTGCCGCCGGGTTCTGCTCCACCTCGCCCTCGCGCGCCAGCCAGCGGTAGAACGAGCGCAGCGCGGCCAGGGTGCGGGCGACCGAGGTCTTCGACAGGTTCTGGTCGTAGAGGTGGGAAAGGAAGCGGCGGATGGCGACGTGGTCCACCTTGGCCGGGTCCACCTCGCCGGCGAACGCCGCGAAACGGGCCAGGTCCTTCGCGTAGGCGCGCAGCGTGTGCGGCGAGGCGTTGCGCTCGGCGCGCAGCGTGCGGAGGAACGACGCGATGTGCTTCTCGAGCTTCTTCATTCCGTGACCTTGTGCCTGCGCGCGCGGGGATGATGCGCGGTGTAGACCGACTTCAGGCGGTCGAGCGCGACGTGCGTGTAGATCTGCGTGGTCGAGATGTCGGCGTGGCCGAGGATGGTCTGCACAGTGCGCAGGTCGGCGCCGCCTTCCACCATGTGCGTCGCGGCGGAGTGCCGCAGCATGTGCGGCGAAGTCTTGCGGCCGGCAGCGCTGCCCGCCGCGCGCACCAGCTTCCACACCATCTGGCGCGTCAGCGGCCGCCCACTGCGCGCGACGAACAGGTACGGCGACCGCGCTTCTCCCGCCAACTTCGGGCGGCCTTCTTTCAAGTATTCGGCGACGGTATCCAGCGCCGCCTTCCCCAGCGGTACGATGCGCTCCTTGTCCCCCTTGCCGCGGACGAGCAGGTAGCCGAGGTCGAGCTTCACGTCCTCGAGCTTGACGGTGGTGACCTCCGAGACGCGCAGCGCGCCGGCGTAGAAGACTTCGAGCATGGCGTGGTCGCGCAGCGCGAGCGCGGGAGCGAGCTTGCTTTCAGCACGCGGGGCGGGGTGCTCGAGCATGCGCGTGACCTCGTCGCGCGCCAGCGACTTCGGCAGCACCTTCCACTGCTTGGGCGAGTCGAGGTTGAGGGTGGGGTCGTGCTCGATCATGCGGTCGAGCAGCAGGTACTTGTAGAGGTGGCGCAGCGCCGAAAGCTTGCGCGCGATGGAGCGCCCGTCCACCTGGTGCGAGAAGAGCTGGTCGAGGAAGGCGCGCACGTCGTCGCGCTTCGCGTTGAGCAGCGTGCGACGCCGCTTCGCCAGGAAGTCGGCGAACTGCGTCGCGTCGCGGCGATAGGCTGCCACGCTGAGCGGCGCGAGTCCCTTCTCGACCTTCAGGTAGTCGAGGAAGGAGGCGAGGGTCTGGCCGTTGTCCGCCATGGGAAGACTGTAGAACGTTATCGGACACTGAGGAATAGCGAGGATGGTGCGGACGCCAGCGATCGCAGATTGCAGATTTTAGATCGCAGAATGGGCCGGTCTATTCTGCAAATCTGCAATCAGCAATCTGACTTCAAAAGTTCTTCCGCGTACATCGTGCCGGCCGGGTCGTCCTCGTGCTTGTAATAGACGTAGACGTCGCCGGGATGCGCGCTGACGCGTTTGCGGATCTTCTCGCGCTCCGCCGAGGTGTACTCGCCCTTGCGCATTCGGTAGTAGACGTAGTCTGCGGTCGCGACCTCCGGCACCTCGAGCTTCTCGCTCTCGGCGATGCAGAGCGCGACGTTGGCCTCGCGCAGCATCCCGTAGATGCGCTCCTGGAACCACGAGGCGTGGCGGAACTCGAACGCGAAGCGCATGGTCGCCTTGGGCAGCAGCGGCAGGAACCCGCCCAGCAGCTCGGGGTCGGCTTTCAAGAACGGCGGCAGCTGGAAAAGCACGACGCCGAACTTCCCTGCCTCGCAGAACAGCTGCAGCGAGCCGAGGAAGGCACGCGTCTTCTCCTCCGCGTCGCGCAGGCGCTTGACGTGCGTGATCTCCTGCGGCGCTTTAAAGGTGAAGCGGAAGTGCGCGGGCGTGGCCGCCAGCCACGAGGTCGCCAGCTTTTCGGTCAGGTAGCGCCGGAAGGTGTAGTTCACCTCGACGGTGTTCAGCCGCGTGGCGTAGTACTCGAGGAACTTCTTCGAGGGCGTCTTGGGCGGATAGAACGCCGGCTTCCACGACGGATACGCCCAGCCCGATGTGCCCGCGTAGATCATCGTTCCAGTTAAACCCACGCGTTCTGCCGCGACAAGCGAAAAGCTTCAACGCAGAGACGCAGAGAGCGCTGAGAAGAAAGAAGATAAAGCCTCGGCGAGCTCTGCGCCTCGGCGTTGAAGCTGCTCGTCCGGGGTGGCGGGGCGTCTACTTGGCTTTGCGCTTCCTGGACATCATCGCCGCGCGCGCCTTGTTGGCGGCGGTCGGGGCGGGCGGCTTGCGGCTGCGGGCGAGGTTGGGCTCTTCGCCCACCAGCTCCTGCCGCAGTTTTTCCAGCCTCTCCAGCGAGGGCAGCTTCTGCTTCAGCTTGAGCACCGGCTCGAACAGGTCGCCGAGCTTCTCGACGCGCTTCAGCACGTCGTCGGAGGTGAAGACCAGCAGCTCCGCATCTTTCTTCTTCAGACACTTCTCGACCTCGTCCCAGGTGATGGGGGTCGAGACGGTGGGCCGCTCCTTCGCGCGCAGCGAGTAGACGTTGACGGTGGTCTTGTAGTCGTCGTTCTGGCTCCAGTCCACCAGGACCTTGTTCGTGCGCAGCGACTTCTTCATGTCGCTGACGACCTTGTCGGGATGCACCGCCTCCATCAGCCGCGCCATGGCGTGCGCGAACGGCTTGGTCTCGGCGTACGTGACCGCCGTGTTCAGCGGGATGTACACCTGCATCCCCTTCGAGCCCGAAGTCTTCGGGAACGCCTTCATGCCGAAGCGCTCGAAGATGCCGCGCACCCAGAGCGCGACCTCGCAGCATTGGACGATGTTCGCGGGCGGGCCGGGGTCGAGGTCGAAGGCGATGCAGGTGGGGCGCTGCATCTCCGGGAACTTCGAGAGCGAGGTGTGGAGCTCGAGGTCGGCGAGGTTCGATGTCCAGACCAGCGTTGCCAGGTCCTGCGCGAGCACGTAGTGGATCCAGCGGTTGTTCCCCGGGCTCCAGATCTTCGCGGTCTGCACCCACTCGGGCCGGTGCTTGGGCGCGTTCTTTTCGTAGAAGTGGAAGCCGTCGACGCCTTCGGGGTAGCGCTTGAGCGTGAGCGGGCGGTCCTTGAGGTGCGGCAGCGCGACAGGCGCAATGCGCGCGTAGTAGTCGATCACCTGGCCCTTGGTGAAGCCGACCGCGGGATACAGCACCTTGTCGAGGTTCGACAACGAGAGGTGCTTGCCCTGGATCTCGACGGTCTGTTTCTGGCTGGCCACACGCGCTCCTGAAGTCTGCGATTCTCGCCGCTCCCGCCGCGTTGCCGCAATATCCAGCGGGGTTCCTGCGCCGCATTTTCGGCGGCGTAACCCAACACGCGGAGGAGCAGCTACATCCAATCATCGCCATGCCGAATGGCGACAAACCGCTGCCGGTCTCGACCTCGGTACAGCCCACGCTGCCGCCGGAGCAGAAAGCGTGTTTCTGTCACGTGCTCGAGCTGATGAACGAGCAGGGCTTCCCGTACGTGGTCTCGGGCGCATTCGCGCTGCAGGAGCACACCGGCATCTTCCGCGACACCAAGGACCTCGACCTGTTCTGCACAGCCGAGACCGCCAGCAAGGCGCTGGCGTTCCTGAGGACGCAAGGCTTCCAGATCGAGCTGACCGACCCGGTCTGGCTGGGCAAGGCGTGGCGCGAGGAGTTCTTCGTGGATTTCATCACCGGCATGTCGAACGGCGTAATCCGCGTGGACGACTCGTGGATCGCGCGCGCTTACCCGGAGAAAGTCCTGGGGGTGCCGTCACGGGTGCTCGCGCCCGAGGAGCTCATCGCCTCCAAGGTGTTCGTGGATTTCCGCGAGCGCTTCGATGGCGCCGACATCGTGCACGTCATCTTCGCGACCAAGGGCAAGCTCGACTGGCAGCGTCTGCTCACGCTGCTCGACGGCCACACCGAGCTGCTGTTCTGGCACCTGGTGCTCTTCCATTACGTCTACCCGGCGCACTCGCAGTACGTGCCGCACGCGGTGTGGGACGAGCTGATCGAGAACTTCACGCGCGAGCTCTCCGAGCCCGACAGGCGGGCGCGCTTCCGGGGCGCGCTCATCGACGAGCGCATGTTCGCCATCGACGTGCAAGGGTGGGGCCTGCCCGACCTGCTGAAGGAAGCGCGCGCGGCCAAGCGCGAGCGCATCCGCGCGCCGGAGTCGGAAGCCGCCTGAGCGAGCACGAGCCGCCATGCGCATCGCCGCCATCGCCGACCTGCACTTCTCCCCGCAAAGCTACGACCGCATCCGCGAGGCGATGCAGCGGGTGCGCGACGAGGCCGACGTCCTGGTGCTCGCCGGCGACCTCACCAACTTCGGCAAGCCGGAAGAGATGGAATCGCTGCTGAACGCGCTGGTGCGCTTGCGCATCCCGATCGTCGCGGTGCTCGGCAACCATGACTACGAATCCGGCAAGCAGGAAGAGCTGATCAAGATGATGTCGACGGAGGGCGTGAAGGTGCTGGACGGCACCGCCTACGAGCGCGACGGCGTCGGCTTCGCCGGAACCAAGGGCTTTCCCGGCGGATTCGGGCGCGGCGTGCTCACCGCCTTCGGCGAGCCGGAGGTGAAAGCCTTCGTGCAGGCATCGCTGGATGAGACGATGAAGCTGGAGCGCGCGCTCATGCAGTTGCGCGCCGAAAAGCGCGTCGCCGTGGTGCACTACTCGCCCGTGGTCGACACCGTGCGCGGGGAGCCCGAGCAGATCTTCCCGTACCTCGGCAGCTCGCGGCTGGCCGAGGTCATCGACCGCCACGCCTGCAACCTCGTCATCCACGGCCACGCGCATCACGGCGCGCCCGACGGCAAGACCACCGCCGGCATCCCGGTCTACAACGTGGCGCTCGCCATCAACCAGGCGCAGACGCCGCCGCAGGTCTACCGCGTCTTCGAGCTGTAGCGGCGGCGTCCCGCCCGCGCTCTCATTGCACGGTGACGTTGACCGTGCTCTTCACGATCACGCCATTCACGTCCTTCGCCTGCACGGTGACGCGGCGGGCGCCTGCGGCCATCGGTACCTGCGCGTCGAGCGTCGCGCCATTAACCGTCAGCACCGCTTTGCCATCCACGTAGACCTGCACGAACTTGATGGGGGCGGTGCTTGCCGCCGCGGCCCACACGCGCACCGGCGAAGCCGGCGTGGCCCCCTGAGCCGGCGCGCAGATCGCGACGCCCGATGCCGGCGCGGTGCAGGTCGGCGGCGGAGGAGGCGGTGGGGGTGGGGGTTGTGGGTCCGGGTCGTCCGCGCCGGGAGGCGGCGTGCTCACGGTGATGGACGCGCTGACTTTCGTGATCAAGCCACTGGTGTCCTTCGCCTGGACCGTCAACCGATGCGTGCCGTCGGCCACCGCCAGCTGCTCGTTCAGCTCCGCGCCCGAAACGGTCTTCTGCGCGGCGCCGTCGAGATAGATCTGCATGAACTTGATCGGCACGGTGCTTCTCGCGGCGGCCGTGACGCTCACCGGCGAAGCGACCGTGCTGCCGTTGGTAGGAGTGCACATGCGCACGCCGTTGAAGTCGATGGTGCAGCTGCCTGAGGTCGTCTGGTCCGGCACCGCGAACAGCTCCACCTGGTCCGAGAGGCCGGGCCACGCGAAGCTGTCCCGCCCATTCACGGTCGCGCCGGTCAGGCTCGCCTGCACGCTGTCCACCGCCGGCGCCGGGACCGCCAGCGCGTAGCGACCACTCGCGTCGGTGGTCGCCTGCACGCCGCCCGCGCTCACAGTCGCGCCCTCGGCGCCCAGGCAATCTTTCGAGGTTCCCGCGCGCGCGTAACGCACGCGGCCGGCGATCGTCCCCTGGCCCGATTGCGCCGCGTACGCACTCATCGGAAAGCTGAACCGGTTCTCGGCATCGGTGAGCCACGCCGTTTGTCCCAGCGACTCGCGGTAGGGCGAGTAGGTCTGGACGTCCACGGTGTTCGTCGCGGGGTGGAAGGTGTAGATGCGCAGCCAGCCGTCGCCGCCATTGGCCGCGTCCTGCCAGTCCTGCAGCGTCTGCATCACGAGCCGCCCGTTCTTGCCCGCATCCAGGCGCTTGCTCTGCGGCTTGCGCGAGACGTGACCGCTGAGGACAAGGAAGATGTTCTCGTACTGCGAGACGAAGCTGCGCCACACCCGGTCCGGATCGTTGCCGTCGGGTACGCTCATGTCGTTGGTGTCGCACTCGTCCACGCGCGTGTCGTCGACATACATGAAGCTGTGCGTGACCACGATGACGGGAGCGGCCGGGTACTGCGCCAGGACCGACTCCGCCCACGCCAGCACCGCATCGCGCGGATAGAACTCCAGCACCAGCAGCAGGTACTGCGTCCCGCCGGCCGTCAAGGTTGCGTAGAAGTTCTCGTTGCTACCGTTGTAGTTGCCGCGATAGACGGGCGACGTCGCGTAGCGCGCCGGACCAAACCAGGTGTTGAAGGCGGCCGCGCCGCGGGTCTTTGGATTGAAGTTGTCGTAGTCGTGGTTCCCGATGGCGAGCAGGTAGGGTACCTGCGCCCCATCGAGCGTCTTGATGGCCGCGTCGGCGTTCTGCCACTCCGTGGCCGAATCCCAGTGGTTCACCATGTCGCCCACGCCGACCACGAGCTGGATGTTCCGCTCGGCGCGGTGGTCCGCGATCCACTGCGTCTGCTGCTGAAAGATCTGCGGATAGTACTGGGAGTAGTTCTGCGGGTCAGGAAGGACGACGATGGAGAAATCGTCGCTGCTTTGCGCGGCCGTGAAGCGCACCACGCTGAGCACTACAAGGGCGAGAAGGACCAGCCGCCGCCACGCGGCGACGGCTTCGTCGGTTGTCATGAGGCCAGAGACCGGCATCAAGCCGGACTTTCCCCTACGCAGGACCGCGGCCGGTCGAGCTGGCTGTCGGGTGTGATAGTTACTGCGTGGTTATTAACTCTATTAGAACACTGCGGAGCGTGCTGTGCCGCCAAGCGGGGCGACAAATCGCGCTGCAGCTCACGATTTCCAGCGGCTCTGCCGTATTCCCCGGAACCGAGCAGCCGGACCATGCGTAACCTGCAGCGGAGGGGTTCGTATGCGCCTGAAGCTGCTGCTGGTGGTTGCGCTGCTGGTATCCGCCGCCCACGCCGATGTCTGGAACAAGCACTACGCCGTCAGCGGCGAGCCGAGCCTCTACCTGAAGGCGGGCGACGGCCACGTGCGGGTCACCAGCTCCGATTCGCCGGAGATCTCGGTCCGGGTCGTGACCGACGGCTATCGCATCGCGCCAGACGAGGTGACGATCGAAGAGTCGCAGGAGGGCGGCGGCGTCCGGGTGGTGGTGCGCGTGCCGCGCGGCATGCGGCTGTGCATCGGCATCTGCGTCCGGCGGATCGAGATCGACGTGACGGTGCCGCGGCGGACCAACCTCGACCTGCGTACCGACGACGGCAACATCACGGTCGCGCACGTGCGCGGCGAGTTCCGGCTGCACACCGGCGACGGGCACATGGAGCTGCACAATCTCGACGGCTCGCTCGTGGCCTCGTCCGGCGACGGGCACATCAGCGCCGACGGCCGCTTCGACCGCCTCGACCTGTCTTCCGGCGACGGCCGCATCGAAGCCGACGCCGAACGCGGCTCCAAGGTCGCGACCACCTGGCGGCTGCGCTCGGGCGACGGCAGCGTGACACTGCGCCTGCCTGACGACTTTGCCGCCGAGCTCGACGCCACCACCGGCGACGGCAGCGTCGACGTCGATCTCCCCATGAACACGCGCGGGCGCATGCGGGAATCGCGCGTCCACGGCCTGCTCAACGGCGGCGGCGGGCTCATCAGCGTCCACACCGGCGACGGGCACATCCGCATCGGCAGGCTCTGAGTCGGCGCGCCAGTCCCCATGCAGCAAACCCGCGAGGGATCGCTCCCGTCAAACAGAGTAGCGGCGGGATCGACCCACGGCGCAGGTACCACCCGACGCGAGGGCCCCAGATGAAGAGGTACCTGTACGTCCTAGCAGTACTTTCCCTACTCACCAGCCTAGCCAGCGCCACCGGCATGAGCTTCCGCGGCCAAGCCACGGTCGTCAACGCGACCGTGCTCGGCAGCAACGCAAAAGTCTCAGACACCGGTTCGCTCGGCGCCAGCGGCGGAGCGCGCAGCACCGCGCTGGTCACCTTCCACAACACGCTCGGCGTGGTCTCCGGCTCGGTAGCCGGCGCTTCGACCACCGGGTTCGGCAACAAGACCGTCTCGCAAGCCAGCGTCGCCGATCTCGAGCTGAACGTCGGCGGCAACCTGATCAACGCCAAGCTGCTCGCCTCGTACGCCCAGGCACTGAACACGGGCGGCGTGCCGGCGACGAGCGGCAACTCGGTCATCCTCGGGCTGACGGTCAACGGCAAGGCGATCATCGTCTCCGGGGCGCCGAACCAGAAGATCGCGCTGCCGAACGGCTACGTGATCATCAACCAGCACTGGCACTCCGACGCTGCCTCCATCACCGTGATCGCTCTGCGCGTGGTGGTCAACGGCACCGCCGACGTGCTGATCTCGCGTGCCAACGCCGGCGTCGGCCCCTGCACGTCGTGTGTCCCCGGCACCTGCAGTGGCACTCCCAATTGTTCCAACCCCAGCGACTTCGTGATCGGTAGCGCATCGTTCAAGCTCTCATCTACTGCTCGCGCGAACCTGGATCTCTCGGTCGGCAACAACAACGGCACCAAGGGCGGAAACCTCGTTTTCGTCGATGCCGCTGCCAATGTCACCGCGAAAGTCACTGCTATCACCCGCTACGACGTGGTGAGCGCCACCAAGCGGCACATCGAGGCGCTCGCCGAGGTCAACGGACAGGCGAACGTCAAGCTCACGCTCGATGTGACCGACAACGGCACGCCCGACAACCTGGACTACGTCAGCCTGAAGCTCGCGACCGGCTACTCGCTCAGCGCGAACGTCAACGCCGGCTTCCTGCAGGTCCACAAAGCCTGCAACTGACGCCGTCCCTCGCCAGGCTGCGACGGTGCAACCACAAGCCGTCGCAGCCTGTTCTTATTGGATATGGCGCGCAAGGGGCTCACCGCCAAGGCCGCCGTGCCCACCGCGGCCCCGTTCGTCCCACCCAGCCGCAACCTGCGCGTCTTGGCGAAGGCCGCGCAGGACTGCAAGGGCTGCGACCTCTGGAAGGGCGCGACGCAGGCCGTCTTCGGCGAGGGCAGGCCGCACGCCAAAGTCATGTTCGTCGGCGAGCAGCCCGGCGACAAGGAAGACCTCGCCGGCAGACCCTTCGTGGGACCGGCGGGCAAGCTGCTCGACCGCGCGCTGCAGGAGGCGGGCATCTACCGCGGCGAAGTCTACGTGACCAACGCGGTCAAGCACTTCAAGTGGGAGCCGCGCGGCAAGCGCCGCATCCACAAGAAACCCAACGCCATCGAGATCCACGCCTGCCGCCCCTGGCTCGACGTCGAGCTCGAAGCGGTGAAGCCAGAGGCCATCGTCTGCCTGGGGGCCACCGCCGCCCAGGCCGTGCTTGGCCGCCAATTCCGGCTGACGCAGCACCGCGGCCAGCCGGTGCCCTCCCCGCTGGCGCCGATGGTGACAGCCACGGTCCACCCCTCCGCGCCGCTGCGAGCTCCGGACGACGAGAGCCGGCGGCGGGTGATCGCCGCCTTCCTCGCCGACTCAAGGCGAATCGCCCGGATGTTGCGGCGCTACGAGCGCAAGGCGGCTTGACAGCCAGCCCCTGCCGGCGTATCTTCGCCATTTGTTCGCTTAACGATACGGTAAACGCATGTCTGCGGCGCTCTTCCCCATCCTCGACCGCGACGCCGAGCGCAAGCCGCTGGTCGGCATTGCGCGCCTGGCGGCGCAGGGCGAGCACGTGCGCGACGGGCACAACGTCGAGTACCTGACGCTGCCGGTCCGCTCGCTGCTCAACAAGTGCGATTCGCCGCGCATGCCGTTCACCTGGACGGTCAATCCGTACCGCGGCTGCGAGTTCGCCTGCAAATATTGCTACGCGCGCTACACGCACGAGTTCATGGAGCTGCGCGACCCGCTCGATTTCGAGCAGCGCATCTTCATCAAGCAGCAGGCGGCGGCGCTGCTGCGGCGCGACTTGGGGAAGATCAAGCGCGGCGAGTCCATCGCCATCGGCACCGCGACCGACCCGTACCAGCCCGCGGAGAGGCGCGCGGAGATCACGCGCGCGGTGCTGGAGGAGCTCGCGCTGCATCGCGGGCTCGACATCGGCATCGTGACGAAGTCGAACCTGGTCGTGCGCGACATCGACGTGCTGCGCCGCGTCGCCCAGCACAACGCGCTCTGGGTGAACTTGACGGTCACCACGACCGACGCCGAGCTCGCGCGCATCCTGGAGCCGCGCGCGCCGCGCCCCGACCTGCGGCTCGACGCCATCCGGCAGCTCAACACCGCGGGGATCCCGGCCGGGGCCGGCTGCGCGCCCATCATCCCGGGCATCACCGATCCGCCCAAAGCGCTGGAAGCGGTGGTGCGCGCGGTCGCCGAGGCGGGTGGGCGCTGGATCTTCTCCAACGCGCTCTTCCTGAAGCCGTGTTCCGCCGCGGTCTTCCTTCCCTTCCTCGAAGAAAAGTTCCCGCACCTGGTCGCCGACTACCGGCGGCGCTACGCGGGGCGGGCGTTCCTCGACCAGGCGTACCGCAAGCGCATCTCGGCGCTGATGCACATGCTGCGCCGCAAGTATTCCATCGCCGCGCGCGAGGACGAGATCGAGAGGGTCTCGGCCGGCTACGAGGCTGCCGCCGAGCAGCAGATGAGCCTGTTCTGAATCTCGTCCTCACCAAGCCGCGCCGGCCGCGTCCTACAGATTGACCATCCCAGCGGGAAACGTGTATCAATCGAGGTTCTTCCGTTCTCCCAGGAGCCAGTCATGCGCCGTCGGTGGGTCGTCCTGTTGTTCGCGCTCTGTTCCCTGCCGCTGTTTGGGCAATCCAGCCAGCTGAAGTCGATCGTGGTCTCCGACATGGACCGCAAAGTGGAGCCGTGCGACGACTTCTACGAGTACGCCAACGGCGCGTGGCGCGCCGCCAATCCCATCCCGGCGTCGATGCAGCGCTGGAGCCGCCGCTGGAAGTCCGGCGAAGACAACAAGGAGCAGCTGAAGGTCATCCTCGACGAAGCCGCGGCGGGCAAGGGGTACGCCCAGGGCTCGGTCGACCAGCTCATCGGCGATTTTTACGGCGCATGCATGGACGAGGCGCGCATCAACCAGCTCGGCATGAAGCCCGCCGAGCCGCTGCTGCGCGAGATCGAAGCGATGAAGACGCGCGGCGACGTGGAGAAGATGATCGGCCGGCTGCACGACATCGGCGTCAACGTGCCGTTCGGCATCTACAGCTCGCCTGACAATCACCAGCCGACGCGCACCATCGCAGACGTCTACGCCGCCGGGCTCGGCCTGCCCGACCGCGACTACTACTTCAAGCCCGAGCCGCGCTTCGCCGAGGCGCGGGCGAAGTACCAGGCGTACATCACGCAGATGTTCCAGCTCGCGGGCGCGAGCGACGCCGATGCGGCCGATGCCGCGAAGACGGTCTTCGCCTTCGAGACCAAGCTCGCCGAGGCGCACCTCGACAACGTCGCGCTGCGCGACCCGCAGGCCACCGACCACCCCACCACCTTCGCGCAGCTCCAGAAGATGACGCCGCACTTCGGCTGGGCGGCCTACTTCAAGCGGGCGAACATCCCGACCGCCGACCTCACAGTCGACCAGCCGAAGTTCATGGCGACGGTGGACGCGGCGCTCGCCAACGACCCGGTCGCGACGTGGAAGACGTATCTCAAGTGGCAGCTGCTGAACTCCGCGGCGCCCGCACTGGCGGTCCCGTTCGAGAAGGCCAACTTCGACTTTTACCAGGCCTATCTTGGCGGCGCCAAGGAGATGAAGCCGCGCTGGAAGCGCTGCGCCGAGCTTGCCGACAACCTGCTGGGCGAGGCGCTCGGCAAGAAGTACGTCGAGAAATACTTCCCGCCGGAAGCCAAGGCGCGCATGCAGGAGCTGGTGCACAACGAGCTGCTGGCGATGAAGGACATCGTCGAAGGCCTCGACTGGATGAGCCCGGAGACGAAGAAGAAGGCGCTGGAGAAGATCGCGACCTTCAACCCGAAGGTCGGGTATCCCGACAAGTGGAAGGACTACAGCAAGGTCCGGATCACGCGCGGCGACTTCTGGGCCGACGTGGTGGCGGGCAACGAGTTCAACGTGGCGCACGACCGGGGGTACATCGGCAAGCCTACCGACCGCGGGCGCTGGGGCATGACGCCGCCGACCTCCAACGCCTACTACAACCCGCTGCTGAACGAGATCGTGTTCCCCGCCGGCATCCTGGTGCCGCCGGCCTTCAGCGTGGACAACGTGGACGCGGTGAATTACGGCGCCATCGGCGTGGTCATCGGCCACGAGATCTCGCACGGCTTCGACGACCAGGGCGCGCAGTTCGCCGCCGACGGCCGCCTGCAGAACTGGTGGACCGCCGACGACCTGAAGAAGTTCCAGGAGAAGACCGCCTGCGTGGTCGACCAGTTCGACAACTACTACATCGAGCCGAACATCCACCACAACGGCAAGCTGGTGCTGGGCGAGTCCATCGGCGACCTCGCGGGCGCGAAGATCGCCTACGTCGCCTTCCAGAAGGCGCAGCAGAAGAACCCGGCGCCGACCATCGACGGCTTTACCCCCGACCAGCAGTTCTTCATCGCGTGGGGCCAGTTCCGCGGCGACGCCATCCGGCCCGAGACGCAGCGCCTCATGGTCCAGGGTGACCCGCATCCGACCGGAAAGTACCGCGTGATCGGGCCGCTCTCGAACCTGCCGGCGTTCCAGAAGGCGTTCTCCTGCAAGGCCGGGACGACGATGGTCCGCCCGCCTGAGAAGCGGTGCGACGTCTGGTAGGGCGGATCGGCCGCAGCAGAACGCAGATGGACGCGAGATAAGACCTATCTGCGTTTTTCCGCGTTCACCTGCGGCTAAGACGCAACGCTCTTACTCGATGCGCTCGAAGACGTGCTTGACGACGCGGTCGCAGCGCGTCGCGGGAAACAGGAAGGCCTCGGTGCTCGAAGCCTGCGCGGCGCGGAAGAGGTTGCGGCGCAGCATGGCGCGCGCGCGGAACAGCCGGGTCTTCACGTTGTCGGCGCCGATGCCGAGCGACGCGGCCGTCTCTTCGGTGCTCAGGCCCTCGACCTCGCGCAACATGAAGACCTGCCGGTAATCGAGCGGGAGCTTGTCGATGGCCTCTTCCAGCAACGCGCGGGTCTCGGCGGTGGCGGCTTGCGTCTCAGGGCTCATACGCGGATCCGTTACGGCGACGACTTTCGGCGCGCCGTCCTCGTCAAAGGTCTCTTCCAGGGAATCGAAGCGGGCGGCCTTGCGCATGCGCCCCAGGGCCTCGTTGACCGCGATGCGCGTGAGC
Source organism: Terriglobales bacterium (assembly GCA_035457425.1). Lineage (NCBI taxonomy): Bacteria > Pseudomonadati > Acidobacteriota > Terriglobia > Terriglobales > Terriglobales bacterium. The sequence goes on along the minus strand of DATIBR010000052.1, from coordinate 7,212 downwards.
CAGGTGGAGAGCTGCGCGCGCCCCTCGAACTGCCGCAGCGCGCGGTAGGCGAGCACGTAGGTTTCCTGGAGCACGTCCTCGGCCTCGGCTTCGTCGCGCACGATGGCGCGCACGGCGCGGTAAAGCCGCTGGTTGTGCCGCCGCATCAGGATCTCGTACATCGCCGTCTCGCCCTCCAGGATGCGCGCGACCACCTGCTCGTCCGTCAGGGCCGCGCCCTGGGCTAACACCGTGCTGGTGGCTGGAGACATGGGTTTTTCCCGTCCCTAGGAATAGAGATGGGCGTGGACGTTCGGTTGCAACTATTTTTCGCTCCGCGGAAAAGAGCCACACCCACCACAGAGACACAGAGGCACAGAGGCACAGAGAACAACATTAATACGATTTTCTCTGTGTCTCTGCGTCTCTGTGTGGACTCAGCTGGCCGCCAGCTCGTACAGGTACTCGACGTAGGACTTCACCGCGCCGTCCCAGCCCGCGACCTTGGGATTGGAGGACTCGATGACGAAGTACTCGTCGGGGGCGTGCGCGCCGGAGCCGTGTCCCAGGCCGAAGTGGCCGGCGGCCAGCTTCAGCGGCTCGCCGGTGAAGACGTAGCCCGGCCAGGAACCGGCGTTGCGCGGCAGGATGATCGGGTCGATGCCGTGGTTCTTGTAGACCTTCTCCTCCACCTTGATGAGCTTGGCGTCGGGCGCCGTCGCGTTGGGGTCGTAGCCGCCGGTCATGTTGACGTCGATGTCGCCGAAGCCGCGCTTGGCGAGGTGCGCCTTCAGCTTGGCGAGCGTGTCGGCCGCGGTCATGTCGGGGACGAGCCGCAGGTCGAGCTTGGCGACGGCCTTGTGCGGCAGGATGGTCTTGCCGCCCGGCCCGGTGTAGCCGCCCACCAGGCCCTCGATGTTCACCGTCGGCTGCGAGACCAGCATCTCGATCGAGGTGCGGAAGTCGACGTCGTTGATCCAGTGCTTCACGCCCAGGGACTTCTTCGCCGTCTCCTCGTTCAGGCGCGCGGCGGCGACCGCGCACATGCGCTTCTCTTCCGCGCTGATGGGCCGCGCCTTCTCGAAGAAGCCGTCGATGGCGGGCGTGTTGCCGTCGTCCTTGACCAGCGTGTTCAGCGCCTTCACCAGGTGCCAGGCCGGCGAATCCACCCGCGCCTTGAGGCTGGAGTGGATGTCCTTCGCCGGTCCGCGGCCCCAGCGCTCGCCGGAAGAGGTGAGCTCGCACTCGATCACGCCCTTGGCGCCGAGCGCGGTGGTCACGCTGCCATCGGGGCTCTGCGAAGCCGACGGCATGAAGATGCCCTCCGTCTGCTTGAGCGCCGCCAGCACTTCCGGCCGGCGCACGACCTGCGGGAAGTGCGGCGAGCCGATCTCCTCCTCGCCCTCCGCGACCAGCACCAGGTTCACCGGCAGCTTCCTGCCGGCGCCCTGGATGGCGTGCAGGGCGGCGAGGAAAGCGGCTTCCGGGCCCTTCTGGTTGACGGCGCCGCGGCCCATCACCACCTTGCCGAAGCCCGGCTTGTCGATGATGCGCGCCTCCCAGGGCGGCGACGACCACTCGGCCGGGTCGACCTGCTTCACGTCGTACATGAAGTAGAGGCCGAGCGTCTGCGGCGCGCCGGCGTCGAGCGTGGCGAAGATGCCGGGCTGGCCGTCGGTCGGGATCTTGGTGACGCTCTGGAAGCCGGCGTCGCGCAGCATCTGCATGGTCAGCTCGCAGCCTTCGTTGACGCCGCGGTTCTCCGCCGCGATGGAGGGCTGCTTGATCCAGGCCTGCAGGCGCTGGACGCTCTCGTCGTGCCGCTTCTCGACTTCCTTGTAGATGGCGTCGAGGTCGCCCGCCGTGGCGGACTGGGTGAAGGCAAAGCGCGGCATGGCCATCGCCGCGCCGGTGACTGCTGCGCCGTAAAGGAGCTCTCGCCGGTTCATGGCCGGAAACGATAAGCCCGGGGGCGCGGCCGTGTCCAGCGCACGGGTCAGCGCGAGGCGGTCACTTCGAGCGCCTGCTGCGCCTGGGTCGCGGGATAGAACTCGCGCAGGCGCGCGACCAGCTGCTCGAGGTCGGGCGGCTTGGTGAGGAAGCGGTCGGCGCCCGCGGCGAGCGCGACCCGCGCGCCCTGCTCGTCGGTCGAGCCGCTGACCACGACGATGGGGATCTCGCTCCGGCGGCTGAAGGACTTGAGGCGCCGGATGACCTCGAGGCCGCTCCCGGAGGGCAGTTCGAGGTCGAGCACGACGGCGTCGATGCGGAAGGCGTTCAGCACGCGCAGCGCTTCCGGGATGTCGGCGGCGAACATGGTGGCAAAGCCGGCGCGCAGCAGGCGGTTGGCGATCACGTTGGAGACGACGATGTCGTCGTCGATGACGAGTACGTTGCGCACAAGAGCCTCCGGCGGCGGCAAGGGTTCGACTTTCGGTGGGGGCGAGCGGTGGACGATGCGCGGGCGCGGCGAATCCACGCGCGCGGCGCAGCGCTCGAGGATCTCGCACAGGCGCTCGAGATCGGGCGGCTTGAGCAGGAAAGCGTCCGCGCCCTGCTGGAGCGCGGCGTTCTCGTGCTCCGCGTTCCCCGTCAGGACGATGACCGGGATCATGGCGGTGTTGGCGGAGCTTTTCAGCCGGTGCAGCACCTGCAGCCCGCTCCCGCCCGGCATCTGGACGTCGAGGACGACGGCGTCGGGACGCAGCTTCATGCACATCATCATGGTCTGCATGGTGTCGAAGGCGACGGTGGTGCGGTGTCCCGCGTCGTGGATGCGCGCGCAGAGCAGTTGCGTGGTGGCGCGGTCATCGTCGGCGATCAGGACGTGCATCGGCTTCCTCCCCGTGCGGCCTCAGGCCAGCACCGACAGTTCCTGCTCCAGCACGCCGAGCTCGTATTCCAGGCGCGAGACGACGGGCGCGGCATCGCGCAGGTCGCCCGCGCGGCCCAGTTCCTCGAGCTCGCGGCTGACCGCGAAGGCACGCCCGGCGGCGAACGTGGCCGCCATCCCCTTCAGGCAGTGCGCGATGCGCGCGAAGCCTTCGGCATCGCGGAAGGCGAGCGCCTGGCGCAGCTCCTCCAGCTTATGGCGCGCGTCGGTGCGAAACAGCGCGAGCAGTTCGGCGAGCAGCGCGGCATCGTCGCCCACGCGCTCCCGCAGCTCGCCCTGGTCGAACGCGGGCTGCGCCGCCGCGCTCTCGCGCCCGGGCGCGGCGCAGTAGCGCGCGAGCGCCTCGGCCAGCTCGCCGCGCGCCACGGGCTTGGCGATGTAGTCGTTCATGCCGGCAGCCAGGCAGCGCTCGCGGTCGCCCTTCATCGCGTAGGCCGTCATCGCGAGGATGGGCACGTTGGGATCGAAGCGCCGGATGGCGGCGGCGGCCTCCAGGCCGTCCATCTCGGGCAGCTGCACGTCCATCAGGATGGCGTCGAAGTGGGAGTCGGCGGCGTGCCGGACCGCGCTGCGGCCGTCGGGCGCGAGGGTGACGGCGTGGCCCATCTTTTCCAGCAGCGCGCGCGTGACCTTCTGGTTCACCACGTTATCCTCGACCAGCAGCAGGTGCAGCGCGCAGGGCGTGCCGGGGCCGGCGGGCGCCGGCTCGGGCGCGCGGCGCAGCAGAGCATCGCGCAGGGCGCGCACGCGCACCGGCTTGAGCAGGCACTTCTCGATCTCGAGCTCGCGGCAGCGCGCGACGTCGCCCTCCTGCTGGTCGGAAGAAAGCAGCAGCACGCGCAGGCCGGCGAGCTGCGGGTCGCCGCGGACGGCGCGCGCCAGATCGAAGCCGTCCATGCGCGGCATCTGGACGTCGCTCAGCAGCACGGTGAAGGGCCGGGCCGCGAGCGCCGCGCGTAGGTGCTCGAGCGCGGCGGGCCCGTCGGCCACGGCCTCGGCCATGACACCGAGGTGCGCCAGCATGCGCAGCAGGATGAGCCGGTTGGTCGGATGGTCGTCGACGACCAGGACGCGCAGCTCCGCCGGCCGGACGAGCGTGACCGGCAGCGGCGCCTCCGCGCCCGCGCGGCCGAACGATGCCGTGAAGCGGAACGTGCTCCCCTTCCCCACCTCGCTCTCCACCGTGATCTCCCCCTGCATGAGCGCGACCAGGCGGGCGGCAATGGCCAGGCCCAGGCCGGGTCCGCCAGAGCGGCGGTGCACCGCCGGCTCGACCGCATGGAAGGCGTCGAACAGGCGCGCGCGCTGCTCCGCGGGGATGCCGATGCCGGTGTCGCGCACCGTGAAGGCGAGCGCGATGCGATCTTCGTCGTTCGCGAGCACTCCGACGCGCAGCACCACCTCGCCCTGGGTGGTGAAGCGGAGCGCGTTGCTCAGCAGGTTGAGCAGGACCTGGCGCAAGCGGCCGGGGTCGCCGACGACATAGGCCGGGACGGCGGGGGCGATCTCGCACATGATCTCGACCTGGTCGCCGTGGACGCCGGCGGCCACGGTGCGGACGGCGTCCTCCACCGTCTCGGCCAACTCGAAGGCGACGTGGTCGAGTTCCAGCCGGCCGGCCGCCATGCGCGAGAAGTCGAGGATGTCGTCGACCACGCCGAGCAGCGTCTGGCAGGAGCGCCGCGCGACCTGCAGATACTCGCGCTGCTCGGGGAGCAGGTCGCCCTGCAGCGCCAGCTCGACCATGCCGAACACGCCGTGCAGCGGCGTGCGCAGCTCATGGCTCATGTGGGCGAGGAAGCTGATCTTCTCCTGGCTGGCCATGTCGGCTGCGGCGACCGCGTTGCGGATGCCGGCGTTGCAGGCCTCGCGCTCGCGCTCGCGGGCGAGCAGCCGGCGGCGCAGCCACAGCCCCTTGGCCAGCGCGGCGAGGAATAGCGCGACGCCGGCGACCACGCTCCAGCGCTCGAACGCGGCATGGCGCGCCGGCGCCACGGGATGAAACTGCATGAGCGCCAGCAGGAACGCGCCCACCACGCCCGCCGTCACCAGCGGGACCAGCAACCAGCGAGAGGGCTCGCGCACGATCACATCGACCCCTTTTCGGATTCGACTACTTACGTTGCACTTCAGCCACCACTCGCAAGAAGCTGAAAAGAAGCGGCATAGCGGTGCCCGCCAGGCGCGGCCGGGGCTCCGAGGCGTCCCAGATCGGCATCGGTTCCCGGATTGGGCGTCCAGCGGAGCAGAAACTCTCGTATAGCAACGTCCGGCTGGACCAGGAGGTGTCGGGGGCAGGGGCGGGGAGCCGGCTCTTGCCGTCCGCAAAACGCGGCGCGAATGATTCTGCTAATATTTTTTCCGAGGTGGGCCAATGCCGCAATTCGTGATCGAGCGCGAGATTCCCGGGGCGGGAAAACTGTCGGACGCTGAGCTGCAGGCCATCGCCGCGAAGTCCGTCGGCGTCCTGCGGGACATGGGACCGGAGATCAAGTGGCTGCACAGCTACGTGACCGGCGACAAGGTGTACTGCGTGTATCTCGCTCCCGATGAGGACACCATCCGGGAGCACGCGCGGCGGGGCGGCTTCCCGGCGAATCGCATCTCGGCGGTGCGGCGGCTGATCGACCCGACGACCGCGGACTGATCAGGCGGGGCGCGGGGTGCTCAACCCCTGCGCCACCTCTTTGCCGACGACCTCTTCCACCACTTTCGCCAGCGGCAGGCTGTAGCCTTCCATCCAGGCGCTGGTGCCTAGCGCGCCTTCGAGCGCGGCATGCGCGGGCTTCAAGGCGGACTCCAGCGCGCTGTTCTGCGCGGGTGTGAGCGGCGCTCCCACGCGCTCGCGCAGCGCGGCCGCCGCGCCCGCCAGGCGGAGCGCTTCGGGCGCCTTCCCCTGTGCGACCGCCGAGATGGCCAGGCTCTCCAGCACGCGGGCGATCCCGCGCTTGTGCCCGAGTTCCTGGAAGATGCGGATGCTCTCCCCGAACAGGCGCTGGGCGCCGGCGAAATCCTGCTGGTCGCAATCCAGGCTGGCGAGATCACAGAGCACGCTGGCCCGGCCCCAGCCATCGTGCAGCTCGCGGAACGCGGCCAGCGCCTGCTCGTAGGCAGAGCGCGCCGCGGCGAAGTCGCGCTGCTCGCGCGCCATGTCGCCGGTGTAGTTGAGTGTCCAGGCGGCGCCGGCCTCGTCGCCGATGGCGCGGAAGGTGGCGAGACATTCCTGGTAGAGCGTACCGGCGCGGGCGTAATCGCCGAGGAGCTTGCTGGCGCTGGCAAGGTTGCTGAGAGCGCGCGCGACGTCGACCGGGGCGCCCAGCTCGCGCCAGATCCCGACGCACTGCTCGAACAGCTCGGCCGCCATGCTCAGCTCGCCGCGATCGCGCGCGTTGACGGCGAGCGCGTTGAGCGCCACCGCGACGCCGCGGGTATCGCCGAGCGCGCGGCAGACCGCGAGGCTCTGCTCGAGCAGCTTCTGCGCCGAGCCGTAGTCGCCCTGCTCGCCCGCCAGCACGGCCGAGGAGAACAGCAGCCGTGCGCGCAGCTTCGTCCCGGCCTGGCTGCCCGGCACCGCCAGCAGGCGCGCGAGCTGCGCGCGACCCTCGGCCAGGTGCTCGCGCGTCTCCCAGAAGCGGAAGAGCGCGGCGCCCAGGCGCAGCCCCCAATCGGATTCCCCGGTGGCGACGAGGTAGTCGATGGCGGCGAGGAAGTTGCGGTGCTCGGCGTCGAAGCGCGCCAGCCAAGCCGGGTCGCTGACGACCAGCTCGGAGCCTTCCTCCGCCAGCACCAGGAAGTATGCCGCGTGGGCACGCCGCACCGCGGGCTCCTCGCCCGCGGCCGCCAGCTGCTCGCGGGCGTACTCGCGGATGGTGGAGAGCATGGTGAAGCGCGCCTCGGCGCCGGCTTCCTGCACTTGCTGCACCAGGCTCTTGTCGGCGACCGAGGCCATGCCGTCGAGGATGTCGAGACCGAGATCGCCCTTGGTGTCGCAGACGGCCTCGACCGCCTCCAAGGTGCAGCCTCCGATGAAGACGGCGAGGCGGCGGACGAGCATCTGCTCGGCGGATCCGAGCAGCTTGTAGCTCCACTCCACGGTGCCGCGGAGCGTCTGCTGGCGAGTGGGCAGGTCGCGCGCGCCGCCGGTCAGCAGGCTGAGCGAGCTTTCCAGGCGGGCGAGCATCGCCGACGGGGAGAGCAGCTTGATGCGCGCGGCGGCGAGCTCGATGGCGAGCGGCAGGCCGTCCAGGCGCTGGCAGATCTGGGCGATGGCGCGTGCGTTCTCGGCGTCCAGCGAGAAGCCGGGATGGACTTCCTGGGCGCGCTCGACGAAGAGGCGCACC
>DATIBR010000051.1 GCA_035457425.1 Terriglobales bacterium | reverse complement strand
AGATAGGTCATCATCGCCACGCCCGACCCGTTGCAGCCAAGGCAGAAGTGCATGCCGTCCTGCACCTGCCCCATGTGCGGCAAGAAGTCGAAGGTGAAGGCGACGTTCCCGGTCCAGGCATGTGTCACCTTGGCGTCCTTCAGCTGAGGAAACCGGTCGGTCATGAAGCGGTGCAGCACCGGCGCCGACACTTCCGGTGTGACCGCGGTGAAGCGCGCGCGGCCCCCGAAAAGCATGCGTTTCCCGTCAGGTGAGATGCGGTAGTAGCACAGCACTCGCGGTGTATCGCTGATCGTGCGGCCCTTGGGGATGAGACTCCTGGCAAGCCCCTCCGGCAGCTCCTCGGTAGCGATGATGTGGCTCGCCACCGGGATCAGCTTGCGCTTGAGCTGCGGCGTGGCGTCGCCGGTATAGCCGTTGGTCGCGACGATCACCTGCTCCGCCGTCATCTCGCCGCGCGACGTCCGCAGCCGGAAGGCCCCGCGCTTGCCGGTGATCCGCTCGACCTTCGTGCCCGACGCCAGCCGGACCCCGTACCGCCGCGCCGCATCCAGCAGGCCCTTGTAGTAGAGCGCCGGGTGCAACTTGCCCGAACGCCTCACCAGCATTCCCCCCTGGTAGAAATCGCTGTCGATCTCCTCCCGCTGCTGCCCCTTCGGCACCATGACGCACTGCGCGTCCGCGTACTTGTTGAACATCTCAACCTTGGCGGCGAGCTCCTCGTAGTGCCTGCGGGTACAGGCACCGGCGAAGCGGCCGCTGCGCTCCCAGAAGCACTCGATCTTCTCGCGCCTGATGATGTCCTCGACGAGGGTGAGCGAGTCAGAAGCCCCGCCGAGCAGACGCCCGGCCAGCGCCTTGGCCGCAGCGTCACTGACCCGGCGCTTGCCACCCAGCCCCTTGCCCAGACTCACCCCGCCGGATACCGCACCGCCGCTCAGGGTCGAGGCGCCGAAGCCGAAATCGTTCGCCTCCATCACCGCGCACCCGACCCCGGCCCGCGCCAGCTCGATGGCGGCGTTCAGCCCCGCATAGCCGCCACCGATAATCGCCACGTCGGTGCCGGGTGACAGCTCGATCGGCGGCTCGGCCTGCGGCCGCCACGCCTCCCACCACCACGGCATGGCCTTGAAATCCGGATGGAACACACCGCCCTTGGTCATCACGTTCTCCCTTCGCGGTCGGCGGTCCTCTCGTTCAACGGCCCGGCATTCCTCCGCCCCTGCCGAAGCGCGCCGCCAGCGCAAGCAACGCAGAGACGAGGACGATCTGCAACGCCGAGATCGCCGCGATCGTTGGATCGATCTCCATGCGGATGTTGTCGAACATCTTCTTCGGCAGCGTCATGTTGGCTCCGCCGAGGAACATCGCCACCACCAGCTCGTCGAACGAGGAGATGAACGCCAGGAAGGCGGCGGAGACCAGGCTCGGTCGGATCTGCGGCAAGGTGACGTGCCACACCGCGCGCCAGAGGCTCGCGCCGAGGCCGAGCGCCGCCAGCTCCTGATTCACGTCGAAGTCGCGCAAGCCCGCAACGACCAGCGCCACCACGAACGGAAGCGCGAGCAAGGTGTGGGCGACCGCGATGCCGTACCACACGCCGATCAGCCTGAGCTTGGCGAACAGGCCATAGAGGGCGATCGACAGCACGATCGTGGGCACGACGATCGGCGCCATGGACAGCTTCTCGATCGCGTCCCGGCCCCAGAACCGCGCCCGCGTGAGACCGAACGCGAGCGGCACCCCGAGCAGTAGCGACAGCACCGTCGTCGCCACCGCGACCTCCAGGCTCAGCCAGGTCGGCGTCAGCCAGTTCGGGCTGTTCAGGTAGCGTTCGTACCACTGCAGCGACCAGCCAGGCGGGGGGAACTGCAGGTATTGCGCCGAGCTGAACGAGATCGGGAACACGATCAACAGCGGGAGCTGCAAAAACAGATAGACCAGGCCCGCGACGCCGGCGAGCAGCAGCCGGCCCGGGCGCAAGCGCCTCATGCCGACCTCGTCCGCGCCATGCGCGAGATACCCCAGAATGCCACCAGCGTGAGGGCCAGCAGGATCGCCGACAACGCGCCGGCAAAGGCCCAGTTCAGCAGCTCGCGCACCTGCTCCTCGATGAGGTTGGCGACCATCACCACCCGCCCACCACCGAGCAGGGCTGGGGTGATGAAGAAGCCGAGAGACAGCGTGAACACCAGCGTCACCCCGGCCGCCACGCCGTTCATGGTCAGCGGCAGCGTGATGCGCAGGAACGCGCGCCAGCGCGGAGCCCCCAGCCCCACCGCGGCGAGCACGAGGTTCGGATCGACGTTCTTCACCGCGTTGAACACCGGCAGGATCATGTACGGCAGCAGCACGTGGACCATGCCGATCAGCACCCCGGCCAGGTTGTTGAGCAGCGGTAGCGGGCTGTCGATCACGCCCCAGCCGATGAGCGTGCGGTTGACCACCCCGTTGCGGCCGAGCATCACCATCCACGCATAGGTGCGTACGAGAATCGACGTCCAGAACGGCAGCAGTACGAAGGCGATGCCCACGAGCTGCCAGGCCCGGCCACTCGTCGCCATGACGTAGGCCACCGGATAGCCCAGCGCGAGCGTGAGCAGGGTGACGATCGCGGCAATCTTGAAGGTCTCGAAGATCACCCGCAGGTAGAGCTCGTTGGTCAGCACCCTCTCGTAGGCGGCCAGGCTCCCGCCCGCGACGCTCAGGGCGAGCAGCCGCAGCAGCGGCGCGGCGAACAGCGCCAGGAGCAGGAGGGTCGCTGGCCCCGACAGCACGATCGCGCCGGCGGCGGCACGGCGACGAGCGCGGTCGGCGGGCGTCACCCGGCCCCCCGGATCACGTGTGCGTCCTCGGGCGCGAAGCCGACCGTCACGCTCGCGCCCGCGGACACCGCGTGGCGCCCACGCACCATCAGCTCGACCCCCTCGGCGACCCGTACCCGCAGCTTGTGCGTCTCGCCAAGATAGACCGCCTCCACGACAATGCCGGTAAACCGGTTGGTGGCCGAGTCGATCGCCATCTTCTCCGGCCGCACCAACAAGCGTACGCGCCCGCGCCCGCCGTCGAGTCCCCGCACCGTCACGCTCGTGCCGTCGTCGAGCCGGACGCGATCCGGAGCGGCGATCTCACCAGCGAGCAGGTTGGACTCGCCGATGAACTGCGCGACGAACGCGTCGGCCGGGCGATCGTAGACCTCGTCCGGAGCGCCGATCTGGCGGATCGCGCCGCCGTCCATCACCGCGATGCGATCGGACAGCACCAGCGCCTCCTCCTGGTCGTGGGTGATGAACACCGTGGTCAGGCCGAGTCGCCGCTGCAGGCGCCGAACCTCGAGCTGCATCGACTCGCGCAGCTTGCGGTCGAGCGCACCGAACGGCTCGTCGAGAAGCAGCACGGTCGGATCGAAGACGACGGCCCGCGCCAGCGCGACACGCTGCTGCTGCCCGCCGGAGAGCTGCGACGGCAGGCGCTCGCCGTAGCCCCGCAGCTCGACCAGCGCCATCACCTGGATGACCCGGCGCTCGATCTCGGATCTCGGCACGCCGCGCATCTGCAGGGGGAAGGCGATATTGCGCGCCACGCTCATGTGCGGGAACAGCGCGTAGTTCTGGAACACCATCCCGATGTTGCGCTTGGCCGGCGAGACATCCGTGATGTCGGCGCCGCCGACGGTCACGCGGCCGGCATCGGGGAACTCGAAGCCGGCCACCACCTTGAGCAGCGTCGTCTTGCCCGATCCGCTCGGGCCGAGGATGGTCAAGAACTCGCCGGCCGCGACCGAAAGCGACACCCCGCCGAGCGCGACGACGGCGCCGTAGCGCTTGGCAACCCCGTCGACCCGGAGCTCGGCGTCCTTTATTTCTTGAGCAGCCACTGCTTCCAGCGTTCCATGCTCCTCTCCAGGTTGTCGTCCCACCAGGAGACGCTGAGCCAGAACTGCTTGGGAAGATTCTCCGGGTAAGTCGGCATGTGCGGCGCGGCCTGCGGATCGATGTACTTGATGCTCTCGAGATTGAGCCCGGGATAGCCAAGCTCGTTGGCGTAGATGGCCTGCCGCTTGGGATCGCTCATGTAGGCAAGCATCTTGTTGGCCCAGTGGAGATCCTTCGCGCCCTTCGGGATCACGAAGGTCCCCTGCTTGAGCGAACCCTGGGTCCAGTCGACCGCGATCGGTGCGCCCTTCTTCATGAGGTCGTAGAAGCGGCCGTTCCACCCGGTGGCGAGGACGACTTCCTTGTCGAGCAGCAGCTGCGCCGGCTGCTGGCCGGTGGTCCACCACACGTTTACGTGGGGCTTGATCTCGTCGAGCTTCTTGAACGCACGATCCAGGTCGATGGGATAGAGCTTGTCGGCCGGCACGCCGTCGGCCAACAGCGCGTATTCGAGATTGTCGACGGGATGGTTACGCATGCTGCGCGGCCCCGGGAAACGCTTCACATCCCAGAACTCCGCCCAGCCCTTCGGCTGCTTGCCGGTGGCGAACACGTCGGTGCGATAGGCGAGAACGGTCGAGTACACGGAGGAGGCGAAGAGGTACTCGCTTCGGGCCTCCTTCGGATAGGCGGAGCGATCGACCATTTTCGGATCGATCTTCTCGACCAGCCCGAGGCGCTGCACGAGAGCCCCGTCCTGGCCGCCGATCTCCGTCAGGTTCCACTCGATATTCCCGGAGCCGACCATCGCCTTGAGCTTGCCGAGATCGACCGGTGAGGTCTCCACGACGCGGATGCCCGTATCCTTCTCGAAGGCATCGAAGTACGCCTTGCGCAACGCCGCGTTCATCGACCCGCCGGAGGCGTTGACCACGATCTGCTTCGGCTTCGGCGGCTCACCCTGGGCGAAGGCGCTGCGCGCCGTCAGCAGGGCCGCGCCCGCGCCCACCATGACCTCGCGACGGTTCAGCTTGATCGGTCTCATAGGTTCCCCCTCCCCATCCATCCGAGGTACCGCAAGGA
>DATIBR010000050.1 GCA_035457425.1 Terriglobales bacterium | reverse complement strand
CAAATGCAGGCCGCCCTCCCGCCTTCCGAGCTTTCCGCCCTCGGCAAAGCGCTGCACGAGTTCTTCGAGCGCAACACGGGTGGCCTGGCCTGCGCGCTGCGCCATCCGGAGCCGCAGCCGCGGACCTAAGTTTATGCCCTGCAAGCGATTAACGAGAGCCGCTGCCGGCTGCATCTAAGGTCAGGTGGCGACCGACCAGCGTTCCGGAGCGTCCGTTCTGGCGCCAGAGTTGTCAGGCTTAGCAGAGTGTCTCGACCGGCTTGCGGCCCGCAAGCGGGCGTCGCGCCCTGTCTCGACCTATCGCCTCCAGTTTCACGCGGGCTTTCGGTTCGAGGACGCGCGCGCGCTCGTGCCCTATCTGCACGCGCTCGGCATCACGCACTGCTACGCGTCGCCCATCCTGCAGGCGCGCGCCGGCAGCCAGCACGGCTACGACATCACCGACCACAACCAGCTCAACCCGGAGATCGGCACCGAACCGCAGCTGCGCGCACTGGCCGACGAGCTGCGCGCGCACGACATGGGCCTCATCCTCGACTTCGTGCCCAACCACATGGGCATCGGGCACGGCACGAATCCCTGGTGGATGGACGTGCTGGAGAACGGACCCTCATCGGAACATGCCGAGTTCTTCGACATCGACTGGCGCCCGCTGAAGCGCGAGCTCTACGGCAAAGTGCTGCTGCCGATGCTCGGCGACCAGTACGGCGCGGAGCTGGAAGCCGGCAAGCTCACCGTGGCCTTCGCCGACGGCTGGTTCCGCGTCCGCTATTACGACAAGGTGCTGCCGCTCGACCCGCAGACCGTGCCGATGCTGTTCGAGCGCCTGCCGGAATCCGGCTCTTCCGACCCGCGCGCGCAGGGCGCGCTCGCCCACCTGCGCGAGCTGCTGGAGGAGCTGCGCGGGCTTCCGCCGCATCACGCGACCAACCCGCGCGAGGTGGAAGCGCGGCGCCGCAACGCGCCCGAATTGAAGCGTGGCTTGCGTTCGCTGGTGGAGCACGCGCCGGCCGTAGCCGCGGTGATCGACCGCGCGCTGCAGAGGGTCAACGGACGTCCCGAAGATCCGCGCAGCTTCGACCAGCTGCACGAGTTGCTGGAAGCGCAGGCGTATCGGCTGGCTCACTGGCGCGTCTCAGCCGAGGAGATCAACTACCGCCGCTTCTTCGACGTGAACGACCTGGTCGGCGTCCGCATGGAGAACCCGCGGGTGTTCGAGGCGACCCATCGGCTGCTGCGGAAGCTGCTGGCCGAAAGCCTGATCCAAGGCCTGCGGTTCGACCATCCCGATGGCCTGTTCAACCCGCCGCAATACTTCATGCGCGCGCAGATGCTGTTCGCGGCGAGCCAGTGCTGCGGCGCGGAGCCATGCCCGCCGGTGGGCGAGAACGGCATCGAGCAGGGCGTGGCGCAGGTCTTCGGACAGCACGAGTGGACCAACAACCTCGCGCCCCTATACGCGCTGGTGGAGAAGATCTTGGAGCCGGGCGAGGACCTGCCGGAGAACTGGAGCGTCGACGGCACGGTCGGCTATGAGTTCACCAACCTGGTGAACGGCGTGTTCATCCAGCCGCGCTCGGCGCGCGCGTTCACCAACCTCTATCAGCGGCTCACCGGCATGTCCTCCGACGTGGACACGCTCGTGTACGAGTCGAAGAAGCTGATCATGGACACGGCGCTCTCGAGCGAGGTCGCGGTGCTGACGCACATGCTGGCGGAGATCTGCGCGCGCGACCGCCGCGCCCGCGACTTCACCCAGGGGACGCTGGAAGAGGCGATCGTCGAGACCATCGCGTGCTTCCCGGTCTATCGCACCTACATCGACGAGCGCGGCGCGATCAGCGAGCGCGACCGCGGATACATCAGCGAAGCCATCGTGCGCGCGAAGCGGCGCAATCCCGGGCTGCCGGGACTGCTGTTCGACTTCCTGCGCGACATCCTGCTGCTGCGCATCAAGCCCGCGGCGCAGGACTACAGCGACCGCCTGTACTTCGCGCTGAAATTCCAGCAGCTCACCGGCCCGGTGATGGCCAAGGGCCTGGAGGACACTGCCTGCTACGTCTACAACCGCTTCGTCTCCGTCAACGAGGTCGGCGGAAATCCGAAATACTTCGGGAACCTGGTCGACGAGCTGCACAGCGGGAACCTGAAGCGGCTGGAGCGCTGGCCGTACTCGCTGCTGGCCACCTCGACGCACGACACCAAGCGCAGCGAAGACGTGCGGGCGCGGCTGAACGTGCTCTCGGAGGTGCCCAAGCTGTGGTCGCAGCACGTGCATCGCTGGCGCCGCATGAACCGCGCCAAGAAGCGCGTGCTCTCCGACGGCCGCAGCGCGCCCGACATGAACGAGGAGTACCTGCTCTACCAGACGCTGGCCGGCACGCTTCCCTTCCAAGCAAGCGACCACGAGATGCGCGAGTATGGCGAACGCATCCGCAGGTACATGGCGAAGGCGCTGCACGAAGCCAAGATCAACCTGAGCTGGATCAACCCGAATGATGAGTACGTGAGCGCGGTCGGCGATTTCGTCGAGCGGCTGCTGGCGCCCGGCAGCGCCACGCGACCCAACCGCTTCCGCGAAGAGTTGGAGCGATTCACCGAGCCGGTGGCGTACTTCGGCGTCTTCAACTCGCTTGCGCAGACGCTGCTGAAGATCACTTCGCCGGGTGTGCCCGACATTTATCAGGGGCAGGAGCTGTTCGACTTCTCCCTCGTCGATCCCGACAACCGCCGGCCGGTGGACTTCGCCGCGCGCCAGCGCGACCTGAGCGAGCTCAGCCAAGCGAACGCGGACCTGCGCGAGCACTGCCGCGCGCTGCTGGAGCGGTACCACGACGGACGGGTGAAGCTGTGGACGACGCTGCGCGCGCTCAACTTCCGGCGCGAGCAGCGCGAGCTCTTCGCGCACGGCAACTATCGCCCGCTGTACGGTGCGGGAGAGAAGTCGGAGCACCTGATCGCTTTCCTGCGGACGCGCGAGAAGCAGGCCGCGCTGGTGGTGGCGCCGCGCTTCTGCTACACCCTGATGCGAGGCGCGAGGAAGCCGCCTCTGGGCGAGGCCTGGGGCGCCGCCGAGCTGGCGCTGCCGCCGGGCGCGCCGCTGGAGTACGAGAACGTCTTCACGGGAGAGATCGTGCGGCAGACGCCGCAGCGCACGCTGCTATGCCGCGAAGTCTTCGCGAGCTTCCCCGTGGCCCTGCTGCGCGGCCGCTGAAGGCACGCGGTCGCTGACCTCCGCGAGCAGCGCAAGTCTCTTCGCCAGCTCGGGCGTAAGAGCGTCGCGGCGGAAGCGCCACGCCCAGTTCCCGTCGGCCTTGCTGGGGATATTCATGCGGCCCTCGGGGCCGAGGCCCAGCACGTCGCCCAGCGGAAGGATGCAGAGGTCCGCGACGGAGCCGGCGGCGGCGCGGATGAACGCCCAGTTCACGCCGTCGGGATCCTCTCCCAGGTACGAGCGCGCGGCCTCGCGTTCCGCGGGCGTCGCGTAGTTCTTCCACCAGTCGTTGATGGTCGCGTTGTCGTGCGTCCCGGTGTAGACGACGGTATTGGACTCGAAGCGGTGCGGCAGGTAGATGTGCGCGCCGGGGTCGCCGAAGCCGAACTCCATCACGCGCATGCCGGGGATGTTGAGGCGCGCGCGCATCTCGCGGACTTGCGGCGTGATGAAGCCAAGGTCCTCGGCGATGAAGGGCAGGTCGCCCAGGTGCCGGCGCAGGGTGTGGAACAGGTCGTCCTGCGGCCCGGCGACCCAGCGGCCGTTGACGGCGGTGGGCTCGGAGGCGGGGATCTCCCAGTACGCCTCGAACCCGCGGAAGTGGTCGAGCCGGATGATGTCGCAGGTCTGGAGCGCCCAGCGCAGGCGGCGCACCCACCAGTCGTACCCGGTGCCGGCGAGCGCGTCCCAGCGGTACAGCGGATTCCCCCAGCGCTGCCCGGTCTTGCTGAAGACGTCGGGCGGCACGCCGGCGACGACCGTGGGCTCGAGGTCCTGGTTCAGGTGGAAGAGGTCGGGACGCATCCAGACGTCGGCGGAGTCGTAGCTGACGAAGATGGCGACGTCGCCGACGATCTTGATGGCGCGGGCGCGGCAGTGCGCGCGCAGCGCCGCCCACTGCTCGAAGAAGGCGAACTGGATGGCCTTCACCACCGCGAGGTCGTCGGCGAGATCGTGGCGCGCCCGATCAAGCGCCTGCGGCTCGCGGCGCGCCAGCTCGCGCGGCCATTCCCGCCAGGTGCGCTGCTGGTTCCGGGCTCGCAGGACGTCGAAGAGCGCGAAGTCGTCGAGCCACCAGGCGTTCTCCTGCTGAAAACGCGCGAAGCGGGAGCGCGCGCTGTCGCCGGCGGCGCGCAGGAAGTTCTGCGCCGCTTCGCGCAGCAGCGGCAGCTTGGTCGCGTTGACCTTGTCGTAGTCGACGTTGCCGGAAGGATCGGGAAGCGCGGCGGCGCGCTCCGGGGCCAGCCATCCGCGCTCCGCCAGGCGCTCGAGCGAGACGAGCAGCGGATTGCCGGCAAACGCCGAGGTCGCCGAGTAGGGAGAGTTCCCGATGCCGCAAGGCGCGAGCGGCAGTACCTGCCAGAGTCCCTGCTTCGCTTGCGCGAGAAAATCGGCGAAGCGGTAAGCCTCCGGACCAAGGTCGCCGATGCCGCCGCGCGCAGGCAGCGAGGTCGGGTGCAGCAGGATGCCGGAATTGCGCTCGAATGGCATTCGCCTCTCAATAGTACAAGCGCGTGAGGCCGCAGCGAGCCCCGGGTCGCGCGAGCGCAGGCCGAGGGAAGACGCAGCCGAGCGGAGTCCGCCGCGGCGGACGAGGCGACAGCGTTGCGGCTACCCTCGAAGAAATGATACGAGGCGGGCAGGCCGCCCGCCTCGTAGAAGTACCGGGTTTCGAACTAGCTGCCCAGGTTCAGGTTGCCTTTCTCGAGTTTCTCTTTCTCGGCCTGGTTGTACTTGATCTTTCCTTCCTTCTCCATGCGCTCGCGCAGGCCCTGCGCGAAAACGCCGACGGCCTGGGCGCGCTTCTGGCGCAGTAGCGCCTCGCGCAGCATATCGCGCTGGTCGGCCATCTCGCCGCCCGCAGGCTCTTGGCGGTCGAGCAGCGCCAAGACGACGCCATTCCGGCCCGCCTGCAGGGGTCCGCTGATCTGCCCCGGCTTCATGTCGAACACCACCTCGACGTTCGAAGCCTCGCCGATCTCCGGCACTTGACTGCCCGGGCCGACCGGTTCGCTGGTCAGCAGGCGCGCGCCCAGTTCCCTCGCCGCCCGCTTCAGATCATGGAGCGAGCGGGCGCGGTCGGAGAGCTCCTGGGTGCGCTGCGCGAGCAGCGCGCCGGCGCGTTCCTGGCGATACTGCTCTTCCAGTTGCGCGCGCACCTCTTCGAAGCTCGGCGTGCGCGGCGGCTTCACCGCTTCCACCTGGAAGACCGCGTATCCCTGCTCGGCGCGGACGAGCGCCGGGGGAGCCTTTTCCCTGGCCGCGAACACGGCCTGCATGAATTCCTGCGAGGCGCCGACGCCCGGGAGCGCGGCCGCGCGCTGGTTGAAGAAGTCGCTGGTGATGACGTTCAGGCCGTTCTTGGCCGCCGCCGACTCCAGGCCGTTCTTGGACTCGGACAACACCTTGTTCGCGATCTGCTCGGCCAGGCGTTGGGCCTTCTCCTCCGCCACGACCGGCTCGATCTGCGCGCGCACCTCGTCCAGGGTCTGGACGTGGGCGGCGCGCTTGTCGTCCACCTTCAGGATGACAAAAGCGTAGCCGGCGTCGATGACGTCGCTGATCTGCCCCTTGTTGAGCTTCAGCACGGCATCGCGGACGGTCGGGATCTGGTCGGGTTTCACCCACCCGACGGCGCCACCTTGCTGCGCCGTTTCGGTATCTTCCGAATCCTTGCGCGCCACGGCGGCGAAATCGGCGCCGCCTCGGACCTGCTGCAGCAGCGATCGCGCCTTGGCGCGGGCCGCTTCCTCCCCTTTGGGATCGACCTTTCCGTCGGGGCCGGCTTCGGGCTTGTTCACGACGATCTGGCTCATCTTCACTTCATCTTCCACGCGGAACTGCTCGCGCCGGTCGTTGTAGAAGCGCTGCAATTCCTCGGGCGTGGGCTTGGCCTGCGGCAGCAGGCGCGCGGCATCGACGACCACGTACTTGATCTTGCGCTCTTCCGGGACCGAGTCTTTGAGGCGCGGCGCGCTCGCCTCGTAGTACTTGCGGAGCTCGGCCTCGCTCGGCTTGATGGTCTTCATCACCGCGTCGGCGGTGAGTACGGCGTAGTCGAATCGCACGCGCACGTTCTGCCGGAGGAATGCCTTCCGCAACTCGTCGTCGTTGACGGAGGTCGAAGCCTCCACCAGTGAGTTGAGCTTGCGGATGAGGAGCTCTTCCTTCATGAGGCGCTCGAACTCCGGGATGCTCAGGCCGGCCTGGCGCGCGAAGTCGTCGTACTTCTGCTGGCCGACCCACTGCCCGTTGGGATAGAGCTCGGCGGCGAACAGGCCGTTGCGCAGCTCGTCGCGCAACTCCTCGTCGGTCACCATCAAGCCCAGGCGGTGCGCCTCCGCGATCATCGCCTTCTGCATCACCAGTTGGCTGGCGGCCTGCGGCATGATGAGACTTACGAATTGCTGCGGCAGATTCTGCTGCCGGGCCAGCGATTGAGCGCGCCGCTGGATGTCGGTCGTCATCACCTGCTCGTCGCCCACGGTGGCGTAGAGGCCGACCTGGGTCGGACCAGCGCCGAAGAAATCCGTGACCCCGGTCCCGGGGATGAGCGTGATGACCATGGCGATGCAAATGACAAGGAGGAGACCGCCAAGAACTACCTTCTTGGCCGTGCTGGGTGTCTGCAGGAATCGAATCATGCGAGGTTTTGAAGGCTCCGGAATGTCGTGCGGAATCTCCGATTATAAACCAGCGCGGCATTTCGCCACGGCGGAGCTGAAATCCGCATCCTGTCGGCGTTAAGGGGGGTTAGGGGGCTCATCGGCAACACTGTCACATGGATTTGTGACAACCATCACAGGCGGCTTTCGGGGTCTGGGCGCAACCTCTAACTATGGGACGCGAGGGGGAAATCCGGCCAGGGTGCGAGACTCCCACCGGGCACATTGAACGGCCATTCATGTGGCTGCGCCGGGCTCTTCTCGCGCTTGCGCTCATCCTCTTCTGGACCGCTCCCAGCGCGGCGAAAGAGCATCCCGTCCCGCTCGAAAAGAATACCGACACCGCCACGTGTCTGTCGTGTCACGAGGAGAAGTTCAAGGGCAAGGTCGTGCACACGGGCAAGACGCAGGAGTGCAGCACCTGCCACGAGGTTCGGGTAACGAAAGACATCACCCGGATCAAGCTGAAGGCGACCAGTCCGAGCGGGATGTGTCTCACCTGCCACGACAACAAGAACGCCGCGAAATTGAGCGGCAAGGTGCACGCACCGGCGGTCCGGCAGTGCACGAGCTGCCACGACCCGCATTCGTCGCCGAACCCCGTCCACTTGCTGAAAGCGACGTCGGGCGGCAAGGGCGAGAACCTCTGCCTCGACTGCCACACCACCGGGGTCAACGTTCCCGAAAAGGGCAGCCGGCACGCCGCGCTCGATATGGGCTGCGAGACTTGCCACACGACGCACAAAGTCGGTGACCCGACGCAGACCGAGTTCCGCGCGCACCTGAACAAGAAGACTCCGGCGCTGTGCCTCGACTGCCACGACGCCAAGGACGCGGCGCTGCAAAAGGCGCACAACAACCAGCCGTTCGCGGCCACCGATTGCCTGACGTGCCACAACCCGCACCAGTCGAACGAGCCGAAGCTGATGCAGGCGTTCGTGCATGCTCCGTTCGCCGGCGGCAGCTGCGACAGCTGCCACAAGGCTCCGGGCAAGGACGGGAAGGTCGTGCTCACCGAGACCGATTCGCGCGCGCTCTGCCTGACCTGCCACGAAGACAAGGGCAAGGAGATCGAGAACGCCAAGGTGCAGCACGCGGGCGCGCAGGGCGATTGCACCGCGTGCCACAGCCCGCACGCCGGCAAGTCGCCGGGTTTCCTGCAACCGGATCCGGTCGCGGCCTGCACCACCTGCCATAGCGACATCGCGGAGCAGCACAAGAAGAAGTTCCCGCACCAGCCGGCGTTCGAGCAGGGCTGCGCGACCTGCCACGAGCCGCACGGCGGGCAGCACCCCAAACTGCTGCGCGCGGAAGGCAGCAAGCTCTGCATGGAGTGCCACAGCACCGAATCGAAGCCGGCCACGGTGGAAGGGCAGCCCTACCTCACGATCTTCAACGGGAAGGTCCGGCTGCCGATGGACTACTTCCTGAAGAACTCGGTGATGCGCTTCAACCTGAAGTACGGGCTGGGACACCCGACGGCGAACCATCCGGTGGTGGACGTGCGGGACCCGCAGGACCCGAACAAGATCAGGGCCAGGATCGAGTGCCTGACCTGCCATCAGCCGCATGCCGGCAACGCGCGCGCGATGTTGATCAACGACGCGCGGCCGGGATTGCAATTCTGCCGCACCTGCCACAAAGGGACGCTGGAGGGCGCGCAATGACGCCGCAACACCATCGCATCACCTTCCGCGCGCTGGCGTTCACCGCCGCGCTCGCGCTCGCGCTCTCGGGAAGCGCGTTCGCGAAAGACAAGAAGAAGAAAGACATCGAGAAGCCGCAGGCCGAGCCGCTGCTCGACACCAGCAAGCTGGTGTGGCCGGCGCCTCCGGACATCGCGCGCATCCGCTACCAGTCGCAGCTGGTGGGCGAGAAGCCGGAAGCGACGCCGAAGAAGGATGCCAGGAAGAAGCACGGCTGGATGGACCGGCTGGCGGGCATCGAGCAGAACGACGTGACGGCCCCCAAGCCGGTGCGCGCGCTGGCCAAGCCGTACGGCGTGGCGACCGATTCGCAAGGGCGCATCTACGTGGCCGACAGCTATGTGGCCGCGGTGTTCATCTTCGACGAGAAGACGGGCGCGGTCGAGTTCATCCGCAACGGCGTGGAGGCGAAGTTCAAGGACATCATCGGCGTGGCGGTGGACGACGGCGACCGCGTGTTCGTTTCCGACGCCGGGCTGCACCAGATCTCCGTGTTCAGCAAAGACCGCAAGCTGGAGGCGATGTTCGGGTCCGACGAGCTGGGCCGGCCGAGCGGCATGGCCATCGACAACGAGAACCGCTTCCTCTACGTGGCCGACGTGGCGCGCGAGCGCATCGCGGTGTTCGACGCCGACACGCTGAAGTTCCTGCGTGCGGTCGGCGGGCCGGCGAAGGAGGAAGCGGACGATTCGCCGGCGACCTTCGCCAAGCCCACCAACGTGGCGGTCGATGGCGACGGCAACCTCTACGTCGCCGACACGCTGAACAGCCGCATCCAGATGTTCGACGCCGACGGCAACTTCATCAGCATGTTCGGCAAGGCGGGCGACGGGCCCGGCTTCTTCGCGCGTCCCAAGGGGATCGCGGTGGACGCCGACGGCCACATCTGGGTCGCCGACGCGCTCCAGAACCGCGTCCAGATCTTCGACCGGGAAGGCCATCTGCTCGCCTTCTTCGGGGAACCGGGAAAGTATCCCGGGCAATTCGGACTGCCGACCGGACTCTGCATCGACAAGCAGAACCGCGTGGTGGTCTCGGAGCAGTTAAAGGGCCGGATCCAGGTCTTTCGTTACGTGACCGACGCCGAGGCGGCCGCGCAAAAGCCGCAGCCGAAGTCTCCGGCGGCCGGAGGAGCGCAATGAGAGAGTTTTCGCACACACGAGTTTTCGGAGCGCGCGGGAGGAACACCCGCGTCGCCCGGGATGCCGGGGAGCCGATAGGAACGCTCCGGCGCAGGAGCAGCACCAAAACAGCTGTTTTTCATAACGGAGGTCTTAAGACCTATATGAAACGCATCATCTTCCTCTTAGTAATCCTTGCGGTCGCAGCGAGTCCCGCGGCGTTCGCCCAGTTCCAGGACATCCTGGGACCGCACAACGTCAACGGACACGGATGCGCTTCCTGCCATACGCCGCACAGCGGCGCGGCCGGACAGGGCATCGGTGGCGACCCCGGCACCGGAGTGAACTATCTCTGGGGCCGCGACTTCATCGCCAAGAGCTACTACGGCTTCGACGGTGATGACTTCACGACGACCAGCACCTACACGGCCGACGATCCGCTGTTCCACACGGCGGCATGTCTCTCCTGCCACGACGGCAGCGTGACGATTGCCGGCATGACCGGACAGAGCTTCGAGACCGTGAACGGCAACAAGGTCACCACGTACCTGGCGACCGACGGCTACAGCCTGACCAATGACCACCCGGTGCACGTGAAGTACAACCCGGGCGGGTACAACTGGCCCGGCACGGTGGGCGCGGACGGCAAGATCACCTGGGATCTGACGTCCGCGGGCGCGGCGAACTTCAACCAGAACTATGGCCACCCGGCGCGCTTCTACGCCGTCGCCGGCCAGGGTTCCTACGTTGAGTGCTCGACCTGCCACAACCCGCACTCGATGAACTACGCGAAGTACAGCATCAGTGGGACCAGCATCATCAAGCCCACCCGCTTCTTCGTGCGCGGCTGGTATGACTCGGCCAACGCGGCGAGCAACTCGGCGACGCAATTCTGCCGCTCCTGCCACTACAGCAAGAGCAACGAAAACGTCGGCGTGATGAGCACCACCAACTAACAACCCGAGACGGGGAAGGGCGCGAGCCCTTCCCCACCCCTCGCAGCGGGCACAAGGGGACGAAGATGAAGAGCACGTTCACCATCCTGACCAGCATTCTTTTTCTCGCGGCGGCAGGGGCCGCAGCGCAGAACAAGCCTTCCACCGCATTCCTGCAGCCGCCGAGCAAGGTCAGCGCCCCGGCGCCGAAGCTCGTGGCGCGCGTGAACGGCGTCCCGCTCACCGACCGCGACCTCACGCGGCAGATGATGATCCAGTTCCCGTTTGCGCGGCAGCACGGCGGCAAGTTCCCCGCCAAGATGGAAAAAGACATCCGGCGCACCGCACTGAGCGTGATCGAGTTCGAAGAGCTGGCGTACCAGGAAGCGCAGCGGCGCAAGCTGACGGTGGCGCCCGCCAAGCTGGAGCGCGCGATGCGCGACTTCCGCAAGCAGTTCCCCACCAGCGCGGATTTCGGCAACTACCTGTACGCCGAGCACCAGGGCTCGCTGGAGATCCTGCGCGGCAAGGTGAAGCGCGCCATCCTGATCGACCAGATCCTGCGCACCGAAGTGGTCGGCAAGGCCAGCATGACCGACGCGCAACTGCGCGAGTTCTATGCCAGGAACCCGGAGCGCTTCAAGAAGCCGGAAAGCGTGCAGCTGCAGACCATCAGCGTGGTCATCCCCGACAACGCCACGGCGCAGCAGAAGGCGCAGGCGCGGCAGCGCGCCGAGGGATTGCTGAAGCAGGCCAAGGCGGCGAAAGACTATGAAGCCTTCGGCATCCTGGCGGAGAAGAACTCCGACGACGACTGGCGCGTGATGATGGGCGACCACAAAAGCGTCCACCGCGGGCGCATGCCGGCGGCGGTGGAGAAGGTGGTGTTCAACATGAAGGCGGGCGAGGTCTCGGACTTGATCGAGGCCGAGAACTCCTACTGCATCGCGCGCGTCAACGGCCGCGAGGCGGCGCAGACGGTCCCCTTCGAGAAGGTCAAGGCGCAATTGAAGAAAGACCTGGAGATGGAACGCTCGCAGCAACTGCGCGCGCAGCTGGAGAAGGACCTGCGGCAGGGCGCGAAGGTCGAGGAGTTCTGACGGGGAGTGCATGCGGCACGCGCGACAACTCGCGATCCTGGCGGCCGGATGGCTGGTGCTGGCGGCGGTCGCAGGCGCGCAGGTGAACATCACCGAGAACACCGCGTTGAATCTCTCCGGGAACCTGACTTTCGGCTACAACGGCCTGTTCTCGGAGGTGACCTCGAACCAGCTCGTCTTTGGCGGGAATGCCGACCTGACGGGCTACTACTACGATCCCAAGTTCCTCTCTTTCCGCTTCAGCCCGTACTACAACCAGCAGCGGGTGAACTCCGACTACAACTCGATCTTCAGCGGCAAGGGATTCGCCGGGAGCGCCAGCCTGTTCGGCGGCAGCCACACGCCGGTAGAGGTCAGCTACAGTCGCGACTGGAACAGCGAAGGCACCTTCTCCGTGCCGGGCGCGCTGGGTTTCACCACGCAGGGGCATTCGCAGAGCTTCAGCGTGGGTGGCGGCATGTATTTCGAAGGACTGCCCACGCTGCATGCGTCGTTCAGCACCAACAAGAACGGGTACTCGCTGGTGGGCAGCGATGAAGACGGCTCGTCGAACAGCCGCGCCTTCAGCATTGGGAGCACGTACTCGCGCTTCGGCTTCAACTTCAACGGCACCTACTCCAAGATGCACCTGGAGCAGCACACCCCGCCGCTGTTCCACTCCATCTTCCTGGGCGACCAGAACACCGACCAGTCGACCTTCCAGGTGGGCGCGAACCGGCAGCTGTGGAAGAACGCGACCTTCAGCACCAGCTACGCGCGCACGCACTTCCTCACCGACTACGCCGGGCAGCAGACCGACGCGACCTACGACACGGTGAATGGCAACTTCGGCTGGCGCCCGACGGAAAAGCTGATCCTGGGCGCGAGCGCGAACTACACCACCAATTTCGGCGCCTACCTGCTGGGGACGCTGGCGCCCGGGAATCCCGCGCCGCCGGCGGTGCAGCCGTTGTTCCGCGATTCGAAGTACTTCAACTACGGCGGGCACGCGACCTACCTGCTCTCGAAGGACATCACGCTCGACGGCGGCGTGGACCGCACGTCGCAGGATTTCGTCGGCGTCGAGATCGCGACCACCAACGTGAACGGGGGAGCCGGCTATCGCCATGCGCTCTGGGGCGGGCAGTTCGGCGCGCAGTACGGCCTTTCGCTCTACACGTCGCCGACGAATGACCAGCGCGCGACCGGACAGAGCGGCAGCGTCACGTTCTCGCGCACCGTCGGCAATTGGCGCTCGACCGCGGGCGTGCAGTACAACAGCAACGTGATGACGGCGGTGCTGGGCTACACGCAGACGGGCTACGGCTTCAACGCGAGCACGTCGCGCAATTTCGGCGAGTGGTTCGTCACCTTCGCGGGCCGGGTGGGCAAGAGCTCGATCGACGGCACCTCGCTGGCGGATTCGCTCTCCACCAGCTACAGCGCGACCGTCTCGCGCCGCAAGTATTCGTTCAGCGGCAGCTTCAGCCGGAACAGCGGCGAGTCGCTGCCGACTATCAACGGGCTCGTCCCCTTCCCCGTTCCCGGCCCCCTCCCCGGGCTGCTCATCTTCTACAGCGGCCGCTCCTACGCGTTCGGCGGCAGTTACCAGCCGACGAGCAAGTGGAAGGTCAGCGGGTCGTACCTGAACTCGACGTACGAGACCGACAACTTGTCCACGGTCTCCGATAACATGGTGCGGCGGCTTGATTGCCGGACGGAATACCGGTGGCGGCAGATGACAATCCAGGGGAACTACACCTACCTGCGGCAAGGCATCGGAGCGGGCTTCGTCCAGCCGCAGACGGTCCACGCCATCTACTTCGGCGTCTCGCGGCACTTCGACATCTTCTGATGACGGCGACTTCGACCAGCCCGAAGCACCTTCTCGCCTCGGGCCTGCTGTTGCTCTTGCTCTCCGCCGGCCCAGCGCAGGGAAAGGACAAGAAGGAGCCGGCGCCCCCGCCGCCTCCTCCGATGCAGCTCGCCGGCGGCCGCACCCTCGCCTACGAGGGAAGCTTCGCGACCGAGCGCGAGGTGCGCGGCAAGCCCGGCTTCTGGGGGCGGCTGGTGGACATCGTGGCCGGCCCGCCCGACCTGCACCAGATGCTGCGGCCGTACAGCGTCGTGACCGATTCGCGCGGGCGCGCCATCGTCACCGACCCCGGGCAGTCGGCGGTCCACATCTTCGACTTCGAGAAGAAGCGCTACAAGTTCCTCACCCGCGATTCCAGCAAGGACCCGCTGAAAGCGCCGCAATGCGTGGCGGTGGACGGCAACGACAACATCTACGTCACCGATTCGGATTCCGGGAAGATCTTCGTCTTCGACCGCGACGGCAAGTTCCGGCGCGCGCTCGGCAGCCTGAAGGGCGGCGAAGGATTCTTCAAGCGGCCGACCGGCATCGCCATCGACACGGCCGCCGGCCGCATCTACGTGACCGACACGCTGCGCCACAAGATCTTCGTGCTCGACATGGACGGCAACATCCAGCGCGAGATCGGGCAGCGCGGCGTGGGCGAAGGCGAGTTCAACTTCCCCACCGAGCTGCGCCTCAGCGGCGACGAGCTGCTGGTGGTGGACGCGATGAACTTCCGCGTGCAGGCGCTCGATCGCGAGGGCAAGTTCCGCTACGCGCTCGGCCAGGCGGGCGGGAGCACCGGCAGCATGTTCCGTCCGAAAGGCGTCGCGCGCGACAGCGAAGGCGACGTCTACGTGGTCGAGGGGCTGTTCGACACCGTGCAGGTGTTCGACCCGCTGGGCCGCCTGCTCTACTACTTCGGCGGCGCCGGCGACGGGCCGCAGGAGTTCCAGCTGCCCGCCGGCATGTACATCGACCGCAACGACCGCATCTTCGTGGTCGATTCGTACAACCGCCGCGTGCAGGTCTTCCGCTTCATTCCCGCGGCGAAGCCGGCCTCGGGAGGCGTGCAGTGAAGCGCCTCCTTCTCCTCGCGCTCTTCGCCTGCGCCACCGCGATGGCGCAGATCCCCGGCGACCAGCTCGGGACGCACGACTTGACGCCGACCGGGGCCTCGGCGATGCGCGGGCCGGTCTCGAACGCATGTCTCTATTGCCACGCGCCGCACGGCGGGCAGACCGCGCCGACGCCTCTCTGGAACCAGCAGCTCTCGGTGCAGACCTACACCATGTACGGCTCGAGCACGTACCACCAGACGAGCCAGCAGCCTCCGCTCGGCTCGCCCAGCAAGCTGTGCCTGAGCTGCCACGACGGCACGGTCGCGCCCGGCCAGACCGTCTCGTTCGGCCAGCTCAACATGACCGGCGCGATGAAGAACACGTCGAAGTTCGGCACCGACCTGTCGAGTTCGCATCCGTTCAGCCTGCGCACGCCGCTGGTGGACACCCCCGACGTCAATGCGCTGCTGTTCGGCGCGAGCCCGCACACCGCGGACCCGGTGGTCAAGCTCGTGAACGGCTCGATCGAGTGCACGTCATGCCATCAGCCGCACTTCCAGGGCATCGACAAGATGGTGCAGAAGTTCCTGGTGCGCGACAGCGCCGGCGGCACGCTCTGCCTGGCGTGTCATGATCCGACGCGCGTGGTCGGCGGCCAGACGAACCGCTTGGCGGGATGGACGACCAGCATCCACGCGACCGCGACGCACACCACGTCGAACAATCCCTACGTCGGCGGCTACAGCAACGTGGCGCTGAACGCGTGCTCCGGATGCCACATGCCGCACAACGCCGCCGGGCCGGCGCGGCTGCTGCGCGGCGGCGACCAGCAGGCGTGCCTCAATTGCCATGCCGGCGCGAACACCGTGCCGGCCGCTCCCAACATCGCGAGCGAACTGGTGAAGATCGGCCATCCGGCGCCCGCGGGCAGCGCGCAGCACGACGCCGCGGAGGCCGCGGTGCTCAACAACAACCGGCACGCGACCTGCGCCGACTGCCACGACCCGCACGCCGCGCGCGCGACGGCGAGCTTCACCGCGCCGCCCGCCCTGCGCCCGGCCCAGAACAACGTCGTGGGCGTGAGCGAGCTCGACGGCACCACGGTCCTGCGCCCCGCGATCAACCAGTACCAGGTGTGCTTGCGCTGCCATGGCAAGAGCGTGGGCAAGGTGGCGGACTCGAAATATGGCTACCTGCCGCGCCGGGCGGCCGCGGGCTCGGATCCGCTGGACGTCATCCAGCAGCTCACCCCCACGACGCCGTGGTCGAGCCATCCGGTGCTACACGACCGCACCAGCGCGCTTCCGCAGCCAAGCCTGCGCGCCACCATGATGAAGCTCGACGGCGTGACCGCCGGCCGCGCCATGGGCACGCGCCTGTTCTGTACGGATTGCCACAACGCCGACGACAACCGCGAGTCCGGTGGTAGCGGCCCGAACGGGCCCCATGGCTCCAGCTGGAACCACATGCTGGAGCGTCGCTACGAGATGGCGCGCGCCGCGACTCCCGGCGGCTTCGTTACCAACCTCTTCCCCGACCCCGACGGCACGGTCGCAGGCCCGTACGCGCTGTGCGCCAAGTGCCACAACCTGAACACCATCTTCAACGACGAGACGACCTTCAAACACAAGAAGCACATCGCAAAGGGCTTCTCGTGCTCGGCGTGCCACTCCGCGCATGGCACCGACAGTTCCAACCCCACCCTGAGCGGGCAGCGGCTGGTGAACTTCGACCTCAACGTGGTAGCGCCGTTCGGCGGCAACGTGGTCTATGACCGTGCGACCAAGAGCTGCACGCTCACCTGCCACAACAAGCCGCACAACAACCAGAACTACTGAGCGCCGCGCTGCTGGCCGCTGCCAACGACCCTTTGTTATAATCGGACTGCCTTCCTGCGGAAGTCCTTTCCCGGAAAATCGTGGGCGCGTAGCTCAACTGGCAGAGCAACTGACTCTTAATCAGTAGGTTGAAGGTTCGATTCCTTCCGCGCTCACCACCTCTCCTCGCTCCCTGCGGCCTTTCGCTGCGCCGGTATTGAACAAGCACCCATTGTGCAGGTATCTAATAAGGGCATGCGCTATCGGCAGCTGGGTCGCACGGGCATGGAGGTCAGCGAGGTCGGCCACGGGCTCTGGGGCATGGGCGAGTGGACCGGTTCCGATGACCAGCTGTCGATGGCGGCGCTGCAGCGCTCCGTCGACCTGGGCTGCAACTTCTTCGACAGCGCCTGGGCCTACGGCGACGGGAGAAGCGACGGCTTGCTGGGCGAGTTGCTCCGGCGGAATCCGGAGAAGACCCTTTACGCCGCTTCGAAGGTCCCGCCGAAGAACGGCAAATGGCCGGGCAGCGCGCGGGATCGCTACCTGGACGTCTTCCCGCCCGAGCACGTCTTCCGATCCGTCGAGTCGATCCTGAAAGCGATGCAGCGCGAGACGATCGACCTCTTGCAGTTCCACGTGTGGGACGACAGCTGGACGGACGCCCCGGAGTTCCCGCGCACGATCGAGCAGCTGAAGGCGCGCGGGTTGGTCCGCGCGTTCGGGCTCAGCCTGAATCGCTGGGAGCCATGGAACGGCATCCAGGCGCTGCGGACCGGGCTCGTCGATGCCGTGCAGGTGATCTACAACATCTTCGACCAGGCGCCGGAGGATGAGCTCTTCCCTGCCTGTCGCGAGCTCGGCGTCGGGGTCATCGCCCGCGTGCCGTTCGATGAGGGCAGCCTGACCGGAACGTTGACGAGAGAGAGCACCTTTCCCGCCGACGACTGGCGCTCGAAGTACTTCCTGCCCGCCAACCTGATCCCGACGGTCGCGCGGGTGGAAAGACTGAAGCCGCTTGTTCCAGCGGCCGCCACCCTGGCGGAGACGGCTCTCCGCTTCATCCTGGCGGCGCCGCAGGTGAGCACCGTCATCCCGGGAATGCGTTCGACGCGGCACGTAGAGGCCAACATCGGCGCAAGCGAGCGCGGCCCGCTGGCGCCGGATGAGGTAGCGCGCCTGCGGCCGCATCGTTGGGACCGCAAGCCTCAGCCCTGGTCAGACTGAAAGCGGCCTAGTGCGCCGCGGCGATGCGGACCATGTTCCTGCCCAAGTGCAGCCGATACGCGTCTCCGTCGGCGCTGAGCATGAGCGGACGCGGGCGCTTGAGCTGCGCGTCAGGCGGCGCGTCGACCGAAAACACCTCGTTGGCGGCGACGTCCATCACCAGGAACTTGCCATTCACCACTCCGCACCCGTAAGCCCCTGGCGGCAAGTCGCGGTCGCCGATGGTGAGCTTGACCTCGGTGATGAGGTACCCCTGGTACTTCTCCTGGATCGCGGTGCTGTAGCCGGAATTGTCGACCAAAGTGATCAGGAGGAGCTTGCCATCGGCAAAGCGGGCGCCGGCGGCGTTGCGCAACTGCACCGGGGCCTTCTCCCCGCGGAAGAAGACCGACTCCGGGAGCGCCTTCTTCACTTCCTCGGGCGTCAGCAGGCCCGGGCTTCCTGCCTGCTGCGCGGACATCAGCAGCGCGGCAAAAACGATACCCACCACGGCGAGAGTCACAGGTGCTCGCAGGTTCATGGCTTCTTCTCCTTCTGGTTGCTAGCGGGTGCCCGCGTGATCGTCACCATCGAGGTGAGAGGACCGACGAAAACATCAAATTCTCCGGGCTCGACCACCGGCCGATTATCGGCGCCGATGAAAGAAAAGTCATCTCGCGCAAGCGTGAAAGCGACTTCGCGGCTTTCACCCGGTGAGAGCCACACCTTGGCGAACCGCTTCAGACGGCGGACGGAAGGCGTGACGCTCGCGACGCGGTCGCGCAGATAGAGCTGCACGACCTCGGCGCCGGCGCGCTGCCCGCTGTTGCGGACGGTCGCCTTCACCGTCACCGTGCCGGTCGCCGGCAGGCTAGTCGGGGTCACCGCCAGGTTCGAGTATGCAAAGCTCGTGTAGCTCAGCCCGGCGCCGAACTCGAATTGAGCATTGAAGGCCTTCTGGCCGAAGCTGGTGTCGGTGTCTTCCGCCAGCTTGCGGTCATAGGTGAGCAGGGCGTTGGGGTAGCGCGGATACGTGATGGGCAGGCGGCCGCTGGGATCGACGTCGCCGAACAGTACGTCCGCGACTGCGGTGCCGCCCTCGTTGCTGGGGTTGTAGGCCAGCAGGATGCCCGCCATCGCGTCGGCAAAGCTGCGGATCAGCCGCGGCCGGCCCTCCACGAGCACCAGGACCACGGGTTTGCCGGTGGCAGCTGCTGCGCTCGCGAGGCGCTGCTGGGACTCAGGCAGAGAGAGGTCATCGATATTGCCGGGAGTCTCCGTGTAAGAGCTCTCGCCCAGGCAGAGCACGATGACGTCTGCGCTCTGCGCCGCGGCGGTGACGGCGGCGAGGTCAGCGCCTTTCTGGAAATCCGCCGGGACGTGCGCGACATTCGCGTCGCCCAGCTTCTGCTTGATGGCGGCCAGGATGGTCGGCCGCCCCGGATAAAGCTGCGGCCGATCGCCCTGCCAGGTGTAGGTCCAACCGTTGTTCAGGGCGATGAGCGAATCGGCGGTGGGTCCGGTGACGAGGACGCGCGCCTGCCGCGCCAGCGGCAGCACGTTGCGCTCGTTCTTGAGCAACGTGATCGACTCGCGCGCGGCCTGGAGGCTGAGCGCGCGCGAAGCCGGCGAGCCGATGGCGCCGCCGATCCCCAGCGCCGGGTCTTTGAACAGTCCCAGCCGCGCCTTCATCACGAGGATGCGGCGCACGGCTTCGTCGATGCGCGACATCGGCACTTTCCGTTCCTGGACGAGTTGCAACAGAAGATCCGCGAAGCTGTAGTCGCTCGGCACCATGCTCATGTCGATGCCCGCC
Source organism: Terriglobales bacterium (assembly GCA_035457425.1). Lineage (NCBI taxonomy): Bacteria > Pseudomonadati > Acidobacteriota > Terriglobia > Terriglobales > Terriglobales bacterium. The sequence continues at coordinate 6,424 of DATIBR010000050.1, read as the reverse complement.
ATGACCGCGATGCGCGTCGCTTCCTTCTCGTCGGCTGCGACGCGGTGATGCGTGACCAGCTTCTTGATGTCTTCCCAATCGGAGACCGCGACGCCGTCGAACCCAAGCTCCTTGCGCAGCACCGTCGTCAGCAGATTGTGGTCGGCGTGGCCGGGGACGCCGTTCACCTCTCCCGAGTTGATCATCACCGACGCCGCGCCGGCTTCGATGGCCGCGCGGAACGTCGGCAGGTAGTACTCGCGGAGGGTCTTCTCGGGCAACAGGGCGGGCGTGCGATCGTGGCCGCTGTACGGCCCGCTGTAGCCCACGTAGTGCTTCAGGCAGGCGGCCACGCGGTCCGGGCTTGCCAGGTCGTTCCCCTGGTAGCCCCGGACCATCGCCACGCCCATCACCTTCGCCAGGTGGGGGTCTTCGCCGTAGGTCTCCCATAGCCGCGGCCAGAGGGGCTGGCGGCCGATGTCGAGCACGGGAGAGAAGTTCCACGGGATGCCGGCGGCGCGCGTCTCGGCAGCCGTGACCTCCGCGCTCTTCAGGGCAAGCTCCGGGTTCCAGGTCGCCGCCATACCCAGCGGCTGCGGGAACAAGGTGCTGCCCTTCACGTAGTTGGCGCCGTGGATGGAATCGATGCCGTAGAGCACCGGGATCTTCAGCCGAGACTTCGCGGCCTCCGCTTGAATGGCCCGGATGTAGCCATGCCATTGCTCCAGCGTGAGCGCCTCGTCCTTCACATTGAGGATGGACCCGACGCCGTATTCCCCGACCGCCTTGTGCAGCTTCTCGGGGTTCACATGGATGTTGGCGTCGACGCCGTCGGAGATCATGCCGATCTCGAGCTGCGTCATCTGGCCGATCTTTTCCTTGAGGGTCATGCGGCGCAGCAGCCGCTCGATGGCGGCGGCATCCACGCGGGCGGGCGTGTGCCGGGTGGCGCGGACCAGGAACGCCTGGCTGTCGGAGACGTCCGTCGTCCGGAACGGGGCGGCAGCGCCCCCCGGCGACTGGGCCAGCGCCGCGGGAATGCACAGCAGCAACAACCAGCAGGCGAGAGCGAAAGCGCGTCGCGGCGGGGCGGTGGTCATGGCGTCCTCGAGCGGAAGTAAAACGATTCAGTAGCCGAAGGATGACTACTTTCGGCCTGAGGCAGCTAGTTGTCAAGTCTGGCGGTCACTCTTAGAATGCAACAGCCGCCATCTCATGCGTCCCTCTTCCCTACCCCTGTTGCTGACGCTGTGCGGCGCACTCGCATTCGGGCAGACCGCGCCCGCCGGCAAGCCACGCTTCCGCGACATCACGAGCAGCAGCGGCATCGACTTCAAACACCTCTCCGCCCCGGAAAAGAAGTTCATCGTGGAATCGATGGCCGGCGGCGTGGCCCTGCTCGACTTCGACAACGACGGGCTGCTCGACATCTACTTCGTGAACTCCTTGACCGTGGACACGGCCAACGACCCGAAGTCCGCGCGCAGCGCGCTCTACAAGAACCTGGGGAGCGGAAAGTTCGCCGACGTGGCCGAGAAGGCCGGCGTCGCGTTTCCCGGCTGGGGCATGGGCGTCTGCACGGCCGACTACGACGGCGACGGCTGGGAAGACATCTACGTCACCGCACTCGGGCCGAATCACCTCTATCACAACAACGGCAACGGCACCTTCACCGACGTCACAGCGGAGGCCGGAGTAGCCGGCGGCGGCTGGTCGGCCGGTTGCGGCTTTGCCGACTACGACCGCGACGGCAACCTGGATCTATTCGTCAGCCGCTATGTGAAGGTCGACCTGGCGAACCTGCCCGAATTCGGCAAGGGCAAGACGTGCCAGTACCACGGCGTGGCCGTGCAGTGCGGCCCGCGCGGCCTGCCCGGCGACTCCGACTTCCTCTTCCACAGCCTCGGCAACGGAAGGTTCCAGGAGGTCAGCAAGGAAGCCGGCGTGAACGACCCCAACGGCTACTTCGGGCTGGGAGTCGCGTGGTTCGACTACGACAAGGACGGCTGGCCGGACCTGTACGTCGCGAACGACTCGACCCCGAATTTCCTCTACAAGAACCTGCGCAACGGGAAGTTCGACGAGGTGGGCTTCCCGACGGGCGTCGCGGTGAGCGACGACGGCCAGGAGCAGGGCTCGATGGGCGTGGCGCTCGGCGACTTCAACAACGATGGCCGCTTCGACCTGTTCGTCACGAACTTCTCCGAGGAGTACAACGCTTTCTATCGCAACGACGGGCCCGCCGGTTTTGCGGACATCTCTTTCCGCTCGAAGACCGCGCCGGCCAGCCTGCCGCTGGTCGGTTGGGGCACCGCCTTCTTCGACTATGACAACGACGGGCTGCTCGACCTGGTCGCGGTGAACGGGCACGTGTACCCGCAGATGGAAACAGCGAAGCTCGCGGGCGGCTCCGGATACCGCCAGCCCAAGCTGCTGTATCACAACGCGGGCGATGGGACGTTCGCCGATGTGACCGCCGACGCGGGGCCGGCCTTCACCGAGAAGCGCGTGAGCCGCGGCCTGGCGGTCGGCGACCTCGACAACGACGGCGCGCTCGACATCGTGATCAACGACCTGGACGGCGCGCCGCAGCTGCTGCACAACGAGATGCCGCCGGGCAACTGGCTGGCCGTGAAGCTGCGCGGCAAGGGCAGGAACACCGACGCGATCGGCGCCGTGGTGCGCGTGACCGCGGGCGGCAAGACGCAGTCGCGCACGGTGCAGAGCGGCACCAGTTACATCTCGCAGGACGACATGCGCCAGCACTTCGGCCTGGGCGCCGCGACCACGGTCGAGCGCATCGAGATCCTGTGGCCCGACGGGACGACCAGTTCGCATCCGAACGTGAAGGCCAACCAGATCCTCACCGTCCGGCAGCCCTAGCCGGGATAGACCCACGTTGAGCGCAAGAGTGCGCCGGCGAGTCGCCGGCGCCTGCCCTGAAAAGAAAGAGCCCGCTCGGGTGAGCGGGCTCGGAAGTCTTCCCAACAGCCTAGAAGATGATCTTCAAGCCGAACTGGACCTCGCGCGGATCGCGCGTCGCGCCCGCCACCCCAAAGAGACCGCCCGGTGTGGAGCTGGTAATCGTCGTTGTGGTTGCGTCCTGCGAGAAGTTCGGGTTGGTGCTGCACATTGTGGTCACGTCCGGCCCAGGGCCAAAAGAACCGGAGTTGAAACAGGCACTGCCGTTGTAGTCCAGAGACAACGTCCTGAACTGGGTGTTATTGAACAGGTTGAAGATCTCCGCGCGGAACTGGATCTGCGCCGTCTCCGAGGTGTACTTGCTCTTCCAGAACGGGATGGTCCAGTTCTTGTAGAGTGCGAAGTCGGTCTGCTTGATCCCCGGTCCGAAGCACTGGCCGCGCAGGCCGCTGCCGATAGTCCCCAGTTGGAAGCCGGCCAACGTGTAAGCGTTCGGATTCAGCCACTGTTCTGTATCCCCACTGGCGCGACATGGCTGGGTGGGATCACGTAGCAGGACCTGGTTGTTATTGAACCCTGTCCCGGAAGGGCCTCCGCCAATCACCGGCACGCTGCCGGTGTGCGGTGTGAGCGAGCCGCCGTGCGACAGGATGATAATGGTCGCAACCTCCCAGTCGCCGAAGACGCTGCGCACGAAGCCGTTCTGGTCGCTCAGCTTGGGCGTGTTGTAGATCAAGCTGGCGTTGAAGATGTGCGGGCGGTTGAGCGGTCCGGGGCCGCGGTTGAGGCGCGGGTTGGTGATGTCGATGATGCTGCCCCCACTGAGACCGCCGTCGGAGTTGTCGAGCAAGCCGTCGTCAATGCTCTTGGACCAGGTGTAAGAGGCCTGGTACTGCAAGCGATTGCTCCAGCGCCCACGGAACTGCGTCTGCAGCGCGTGGTAGATGGAGTTGCCACTGCGACCGAAGATCAGGATGTTGCCGTTCTGCTCCAGTTCGGGGAACGGACGCAATTGCGATTGCGCGAACGAGTCTCCGTTCGCATGGATCCACGCCAAGCGGTTGGCAGGCAGGACCTGGTTGGCGGCCCAGCTGCTGGTCAGGTGGATGCCGCGGCTCCCGACATAGGAGACCTCGAGCACGTTGTTCGGCCAGAACTCGCGCTCGATGGTGGCGTTCCATTGCCAGGTGTTCGGCACACGTGCGCGCAGGTCGATGCCGGCACTGGGGGCGCCATTCGAGGTCGAGCAGTCAAGGCACGCAACCGATGGGTTGTTGGGGTCGTTGTCGAGCGTGCGGATCCCGTTGCGGTTGGCGTTGAAGGGCGGGTTGCCGGCGACGGGCAGGTAGGGCGCCACGCGCTCGCGCTGGAAGAACTGGCCGAGGCCGGCGCGGAAGACCGTCTTGCCGTTGCCCATGATGTCCCACGCGAGGCCGATGCGGGGCGCGATGTCGTTGAAGTCGGTGTCGCGGAAGGCGCGGTTGTCGGTGACGCTACCGCCCAGGAAGCCGGCGGTGGCGCACGGGTTCGACTCGGCGAAGAGCAAGCCGTTGCAAGGATCGTTGCCCAGGGCCGGGTCGAACAGGGAGGGTACGAAGGTCGCGATGGCGTTCTGCGAGTCGTAGGGCTCGTAGAGGATCGACCAGCGCAGGCCCAGATCGAGCGTCACGCGCGGATGGATCTTCCAGGTGTCGCCGGCGTAGAACTCGAGATCGTGCCAACGGGTATGCGCTTCCGGCTGGGTACGGTTCTCGTCGAAGCCCCAAGCCATGTCGCGATACAGGAAGTCGGCGATGGTGTTGCCGGTGGGAGGACCACCGGCGCCCCAGGCGCCGACGCCGGCAGAGCCCCAGAATTCGCTGTTCTCGGCGGAGCTGGCGCCGCCGATGAACTCGTTCTTCTTGTTCCAGCCGAACAGAGCGCCGAACTTGAGGGTGTGCTTGCCCACAACCAGGTTGAAGTCATCGCGCAGGGCATAGAGATCCTGCAGGTTGCTCCACGGTGCCATGTTCCACAGCGCCGGGTAACCCTGTCCGCCCCAGAACGTCGGGTGCGCGATCTGATCGCCGGTCGTCTTGCCGGCGAAACCGAAGATGGGTGGCGCCGCCTGATCGATGGCATCGTTCAGGCCCGGAGTCTCCTCGCCACGGGTCACGTTGATGCGATTGCCGGCATAGGAGAACTGGATAGAGTTGACCATGCTGGTGCCGATGGTCTGGGTGAGCTTGGCGACGAACTGCTTGCCAGGCTGATCCCACTTGGAATCCACGTTCGGGAATGGATCGTCGCCCCAGAGGTGCGAGAAGTCGCTGGGCGCGCCATTGACCCATGAATCCTGGGTATAGCGGACCATCAGGTTGATGGATTTGGTGAGATAGACGTCGCCGCGGATGCTTTCCTCGCGCCAATCCGTCGGGCTCGTCACCGACTTGATCCAGTTGATGCAAGTGTTCAGGTCGATCGGAGTGTTGGGATCAGGATAAAGCTGGACATAGAGAAGACCCGCCGGGCTGAGATTGCCCGCCGGAATCTGGTTCCCTGCGAACGGCGCACCAGTGGTTGGGTCATTCGGCGCGGGTCCGCCGCACCGTCCAGCGCTGGCGTCGAAAACAGCTTGCGTCCCACTGAAATCACCGGTCTTTTCCGCTGCGGTGGGAACGAATGCCGTGCGGGTATCGCCGCGCAGGATCTTGTTCCACTCCTGCGACCAGAAGAAGAACGCCTTGTCCTTCCAGAGCGGACCACCGAAGGTGTAGCCGTAGTCGTGGTGGCGAAGCTTGTCTTTCTCGCCGGTGCGCGCGCCGAAGTAGCTGTGGGCGTCGAAGGCGTCGTTGCGGCCGAAGTAGTAGACGTTGCCGTGGAAGGTGTTCGACCCCTGGCGGGTGACGACGTTGATCTGCGCCCCGGCCGCCTGGCCGAACTCCGGTCCGTAGCTGTTCCGCTGGATCTTGAACTCGGCGATGGTGTCGACCGAGGGATAGACCAGGATGGTGCGCTGCGAGCCGACGTCGTTGTTGCTCGCGCCATCGACCAGCCAGAGGTTATTGGTCGCGCCCGAGCCGGAGATGGACATGTCGACGCCGGCGACCAGCCCCTTGTTGGTGGGGCTGAACGATTCGGCGGTCGCGACGCCCGGCATCAGCTGCGTCAACTGCGCGAAGACGCGGCCATTGAGCGGGAGCTCGCGGACCTGCTGTCCGTTGACCAGGCCGGAGAGGTCGCCGCCTTCGGTCTGCACCTGGATCTGCGACGCCTCGACCGTGATCGTCTCCGAGGCCGAGCCAGGCTGCAAGCTCACGTCGGTGCGCTGCACGTCGGCGACGTGCAGCACCACGCCGGTCTTGACGTAGTCCTTGAAGCCGGTCTTCGTCGCCGTGACCTTGTAGGTCCCGAGCGGAAGCTGCGTCACGGTGTAGACACCGTCTTTGTCCGTCTGCACGGTGCGCGACAGACCGGTGCTCTCATCGGTGACGGTGACCTGCGCGTCCGGCACGACTGCGCCGGTCGAGTCGGTCACGGTGCC